>JAOZIG010000060.1 GCA_026014515.1 Candidatus Bathyarchaeota archaeon
GCTCGCTCATCATTTCTTCAGAAACCAGTTCAGTATTCACGTAACCTTTCTCAAGGAAATTCTTTGTAACTTGCTCAATCCGATAACCTTGGGGAAGTTCAATAGGAATACCTGTTTTTTCTAGGTCTAGCCTGTAATAATTTCGTGTGTTAGGGTAGGGGTTTATGCCTTGAATATGCTCTCCAATTCCAGTATTTCCCGCATTAGATGGATAGTAAATAACAAAGCCTCGTCTACCTGAGGCAATTCCTTCTTCTACTACTCTTTGGACTGCTTCAATGGCTTCAGAGGACATGTAATCCCCCGATACGAGAATACGGTGATTCACTCGTGTGACAAGCCAAGAACCACCTTGGTCTACGTACACGTTGACGTCGCTGAACCCCCTGTAGATTGATGTCGCTGCGAGATTATGTGTGTGAGCATCAAAGAAGTGTTTGTATGCTTCTGAGATGGGGGGTTTCAGCTTTAACATGAGGAATATGTTTGTTTAGCTTACTTTTAGGGGGATTGGTAAATTGGCGCGTCTATTTTTTCTATGGATAGGGTTTGTGGCTAAAATCTTGAGAGTACTTTTATTAAAGGTGTCAAACTCTGCGTCTGTAAGATGATAAAAAACGTGTAAAACATAGGTGTTGATCTATTCGTTTTTTACATGTTTAGCATCGAAAACACGGTGATGATATAAAACATCTAAAACGCGATGGATACAAAAACTATCCAAGACCCGTTTTCAGTAAAAAACTGGTGAAAAAGACCGAATATGGCTTCTCTGTGAATAGAATTATATAATTTGGTTACGGCACTGAGGGTATGAGTAATATTCCAAGACCTAGAAGCAGCAAAGTATTTGATGGCATGGACAGGATAAGCCAAAGAAGCCTACTACGAGGAACAGGCGTAGAAGACAAAGACATAGGCAAACCCCTCATCGCCATCGCTAACAGCTTCACAGAGATCAACCCAGGACACGTACACCTAAACAAGTTATCAGAGCTAGTAAAGAAGGGAGTAAGAGACGCAGGAGGACTCCCAAGAGAGTTCAACACCATAAGCGTATGCGACGGCATCGCAATGGGACACGAAGGCATGAAACTAAGCCTACCAAGCCGAGAAATCATCGCTGACAGCCTTGAGATCATGGTTGGAGGACATGGCTTCGACGCCATGATCTGCATTACTACCTGTGACAAGATCGATCCTGGTATGTTGATGGCAACAGCCAGACTGAACATACCCACGATATTCGTATTAGGTGGACCCATGGCGGCTGGATGCCCCCAATGGGGTAAGTATGAAGGCAAGAAGATCACGGTCATGGACCTCTTCGAGGTAAGGGGACAGGTTCTAAGCGGAGCTATTGATGAGAAGGAAGGTGCCTATCTTGAGAAACTATGTTGTGCGAGCCCTGGTGCTTGTGCAGGTATGTTTACTGCTATGACTATGCAGTGTCTCATCGAGGCACTGGGTATGACTATACCCTATATGGCTACAGCAGAGAGCATGGGAGAGCAACGTGAGAAACTAGCTTATGATGCTGGACGGAAGATCATTGAGCTACTTGAGAAAGACCTTAAGCCCAGCGATATTATGACTGAGAAGGCGTTCAAGAACGCTATTACTGTTGATATGGCTCTTGGTGGAAGCACAAACACTGTTCTTCACTTGAAAGCTGTTGCTGAGGAACGAGGTATTGAATTACCGCTTGATCTCTTTGATGAGATTAGTAAGAAGACTCCACACCTTGTCAATATGGCTCCTGCTGGTAGGATCATTATCGAGGAGCTTCATAACGCTGGAGGTATTCCCGGTGTTATGAAGACCCTTGAAGGCAGACTAGATACAAGTTTGATCACCGCCACAGGCAAGACCATCAAGGAGAACCTAGAGGACAAGAAAGTCTATGATAGAGAGATCATCAGACCTCTTGATAACCCAATGCATGAGACAGGTGGAATGGCTATATTGAAGGGTAATCTAGCTCCTAATCGTGCTGTAGCGAAGATGGCTGCCATTGATCCTAAGATGTGGGTCTTTACTGGGACGGCTAAGACCTTTGAACGTGAGGAGGACGCTATTGAGGCGATTCATGGCGGGAAGATCGAGAACGGTGATGTCTTGGTTATTCGTTATGAGGGACCCAAGGGTGGACCGGGTATGCGTGAGATGCTTGCATCCACAAGCGCTGTTGTCGGTTATGGCTTGGATAGAGTGTATCTGTTGACTGATGGAAGGTTTAGTGGGGCTAGCCGTGGACCATGTATCGGGCACATCTCACCTGAAGCAGCAGTAGGAGGACCTATCGCATTAGTTGAGGATGGTGACAAGATTTCAGTGAATATCCCAGAGCGGTCTCTGACATTGGATGTACCTGAAGATGTCTTGGCTAAGCGTAAGGCAAACTGGAAGCCGAGGCCACCAAATGTGACCAAGGGTTATCTTGCACGGTACGCGAAGCAGGTTACCAGTGCGGATCGGGGCGCTGTCCTCGAATCCTAGCCTCATGGTGTCTACTGGTGGGTACTTTGGGGAAAAAATTTTCTTGTATGATTTTTTCCTATTTTTTGTGATGTTTTCCTAGTGGTTTACCCTAGGGGTATTTTGGTGAAATATGCTTGTGATTTTCGTGTTTGTGGTTGTTTTCTGTGTTTCTGGTTTTGTGTGGTTTGAGATAGAATTATAACATTCATTGGACTCAGACCAGTTATTATGTCTACACCAGTGATCTCTGAAAGAGTCGAAAAAGCTCTGCGGGAAATCGGTTTAACTGAGTACGAGTGCCAAGCGTATCTTTCGTTGCTTCATCAGGGAGAAGACACGGCTGAAATCATCAGCCAGCTATCAAACATACCCTATACCAAGGTCTATAGTGTGCTTGAGAGTCTTGAGGAACGAGGCTGGGTTGAGCATGGTAGTGGAAGACCTAGAAGATATTATCCGCGTTCTCCGATTGATGCGCTTAGGTCTGAACAGATTTCATTGGAGTCTAGGTTTGAAGAGAATCAGAGCATTGTTCTTGATGAGCTTCAACCTCTCTATGAGAAGAGGGATGTAAAAGAGATACCCGAGATATGGATAGTTCGTGGTGAGACAAATAGCTTCAACAAGATACTTGACTTGGTTGCAAAAGCCAAGAAAGAGATCATGCTTGCCATACCGACACTCCCCGAAGAACAGTTACCGGGCATCCCAGATTTCAGCATCAAGGTCTTTGGTTTTCTAAACAACCTCATGAATAGCGAGATAAAAGTCAAAATATTGACAACCAAAGAAATGAAGCCACTGATTAGCATAGGAGATCTTGGAGTTGCAGAGATCCGCATATGTGATGATATGTTCGGTGGAGGTGTAGTGATTGATGGTCAAGAAACCATCTTATTCCTTGACTTGGTACACCCTAAGGGTCCTGATACCGCGATCTGGAGCGATCATGAGACACTTACAGGTATCGCGAAGATCTACTTTGAACATATGTGGGATAACGCTGAACCTTTGAGTCCTTAGAGGGCTTATTTTCAGTTATTTGTCTCAGTATGCTGAGACAAAACACCTTGTTTTCACTGAAAAAACAGCTACGTAAAATACAAGCATGAGTTATTGTAAATTGACGTAAAATTACAAGCATTTTCTCACTAGTTTACCCTAGGGTAAAGTAATGGAAAATATGCTGTAAAAAATTGGTTTCTCTGAATCTATGGGATCAAGGACTCAATATCCATTGCTTCATCCTCAGAAACCCCAAGAGCAGTAAAAGCAATCTTCTTACTATCAAACATCAACTCAGCGACACGCTGAATATCCTCACCAGTAACAACCTCAAGTCCAGCGATGACTTCCTCTATTGTCCTTGGTCTACCAAACCTCAATGTTGATACTCCAAGATGATGCATTCGCTGCCTGTTGCTCTCAGCACCCAATACAAATAATCCAATAGTCTTGTGCTTCACAGTCTCAAGGGTATCTGGGTCAAGGCCCTGCTTCATCGCTTCTAACTCTCTGAGAATAATCTCAACGACTTCTCCAAGATACTTCTTACTTGTTCCAGCGAAAACGCTGAATGCGCCTACATCAGATAGGCTCTGATTATAGGTATAGATATTGTAGACAAGTCCTCTTTTTTCTCTTACTTCCTGAAATAGTCTGCTGCTTGCACCTAGACCGAGATAGCTTGAGATAATTGATTGCACAGCATAGTCCTCACTTGCATAAGGTTGCCCCACTGTGGATATGCTGAGCTGTACTTGTCCGGTCTCTCGTGGAATGTATTTTCTGCCCGGAAAATGCTCAGGTTTACAGCGATCTTTTGCATGTTTACCCCTACCCTTTTTGCTGAGATTTTCTATGCTAGAAACCAGCTTCTCTTGGTCAACTGCACCTGCAGCGACAACGATCATGTTTCCAGCATAGTTTTCCTCGTAATAGTCTCTGATGTCCTCTACAGGCATCTTAGAAATGGTCTCACTTGTCCCAAGTATAGAATGAGCGGCTTTACTACCTCTCCAAATATTCTCAGTGTACAAGTCATGAATCAAAGTTGCGGGATCATCATGAGCCTGCTTGATTTCCTCAAGGATAACCTGTCTCTCCATCTCAATATCTGGTGCTCTGAGTAAGCTGTTCTCCAACATATCGAATAATAGCTCTGTTGCAATGTCTTGGTCTCTACTTAGTATTCTAGCATGGTAAGCGGTCATGTCTCGATCAGTGAACGCGTTCAGGTATCCTCCACGGTTTTCAATTAGTGAAGAAATTTCCTTAGCTGACCTAGTCTCTGTGCCCTTGAAAAGTAGGTGCTCAAGGAAGTGACTGCATCCCCATAGGGTTTCCCCCTCGTCTCGTGAACCAGTATTGACCCATAGTCCTAGGCTTGTTGATTTTGCTGCAGCGTTGTGTTCAGTGATTACGCGCACCCCGTTTTGCAACACCTCATCGTTCAGTTCAAGCGGCATAGTGTTTTCATTCCCCTCATACTTGGCGTTGGGTTAAAAACTTGCGTCTTTGTGGCTCTATTTGGTGTAAAAATGCTCAAAAAAGGTCATGGATAGGGTTTGTATCCAAGTGATCAAGGGTGGTTTATATATAAAATCAAGGATCAGGAAAAAACGGTTAAAAAACAAGCATATAGTATGTGTTTTTTGCGTCTTTTGTGTATATTTTCAGATCGAATGTTTTACGCCTTATGTAATAAGTACCTTCAAGATTATGGACACAAATTGTGTCCGCGTTTTTTCTTGGTAGCGAGAAAGACCGACAACCATTTTCATGGTGTCAGACAATACTAGGGGGATAGGTGTGACAATAGATCGAGCCCCATAGGGCTTAGGGATACGTTATAGTTTTTCCTTGAACTCAGCCCAATAGTTTGCAGTATTTTCCCGCGAAGATCAAGGGGAATTTCACTCAAAAAGTATAGGGCATTTGATGTAAATTTTTCTTGGTATTCGATGAACTCTACGATCCTCTGAGCGGTTAATCCAGTTTTCTCGGATAAGGTCATCAAGTCCATTTGGTCTACAGAACTTAGTGCATGCAATAGGCTCAGATGCGTTGATAGTGTCTGTATCTTTTCTAGGTCTTCAAAGCTCGATTCATCTAACTCTGGGAACTTTGGTATCTCCACAGTTTTCTCTATGATTTTTTCAACTGTTTTTGTGACAACTTTTTCCTTAGTTAGGGTAGGGGTATTTCCCTTGAAAACCTCTAGTAAACTTGCTGTTTCTCGACCTTTTTGGCTTAGTTTCCAGAGATCATAGGTATAGCGTCTGTTGTATGGTCGTGTGGTGGGTTTTCCCCTTTCAGGTGCTTTTTGGACAAGTCCTGCCTCCAGTAACGCGCTTAGCCAGTTGTTTAGCTCGACTTTGCTTAGTTTGTTTTTTTGTTGTTCAAGTATGGGTTGTATGTCATATGTTGTGAGGTATTCTGTTTCTGAGTCTCTTAGAACTAGGTAGATGTGGCGAGCGTTTCTGCTTTGTAGAGGTCTTAGTGTTTCATCGAATATTTGGTCAAGTTCTTCCCTTTTTGTGGGTTGGGACTTGTCTTTTTGGTGGATTTTAGCTCCCTACATATATTCAGGAATTTCCTGAATATTAATATTGCTGATCAGAAAAAAACTGATCATGCTTTAACGGAAAACAATATACCCAAACAAGCAATAAAATACCAAGGAGATCAACATGCCAAAGCCCAAAGTCCTCGTAACAAGAAAATTCTTTGACGAAGCCATCAACTTGATAAAAACAGTTGCAGATGTAGAGATTTATCCAAGTGAAGAAGATCCAATACCAAGAGACATACTTCTCGACAAAGTCCACGACATTGATGGACTACTCCCAATGCTCACCGACAGAGTAGATCAAACTCTTTTAGATAGGGGTAAAAACCTCAAAGTTGTGAGCAATTACGCAGTAGGATACAACAACATTGACGTCCCTGAGGCTACAAAGCACGGCGTCATGGTGACAAACACACCTGATGTCCTAACAGACACCACAGCCGACTGCGCATTCATGTTATTGATGGCAATAAGCCGAAGATTGGTCGAGGTTGACAAGTTTGTACGTGAAGGCAAATGGATCAAAGCTTGGGGACCCAAGATGCTTCTTGGTTCCGATATTACTGGGAAAACTTTGGGAATAATTGGACTAGGTAGAATAGGTAAAGCAATGGTTCCAAGAGCAAAGGGATTCAACATGAAGATACTTTACCATAACAGGACCCCTGACCCAGAGGCAATAAACCTAGGCGTAGAATATAGGTCAATGGATGAGATACTGGCTGAAAGCGACTATGTTAGCCTCCACGTGCCATTAAACAACAAAACAAAGCATCTCATAGGCGAAACAGAGCTAAAAAAGATGAAGAATACTGCCTATCTTATCAACACAGCCCGAGGTCCAGTCGTAGACGAAATGGCATTGACCAAAGCACTTAGGGAAAAATGGATTGCAGGAGCAGGATTGGATGTTCTTTACGAGGAACCTACTAACCCAAATAACCCAATATTGGAGTTAGACAATGTCATAGTAGCACCACATATAGGCAGCGCAACAATAGAAACCCGTTTAGCCATGGCTATGAAAGCAGCCACAAACCTCACAGCAGCCTTGAAAGGTGAAAGTCCACCAGACCTGTTGAATCCAGAGGTTTTGAAGTAAAACCCGTTTTTCAACACATTTTCTCATCAAATACCTCTAGGGTAAACTAACACAAAATATGCTGTAATTTTTAGACCATTTTGGTTCAGCGAAAATTTATACGTGTTTTTCGTCAAAGCTCTTGAAAACCCTCTAAAATGGGGTTATTGTCTCAGAATACTGAGACAAAGTGCTTAAAATTCACCTCTTTTGTGACGCTCACCAAGAACCTTGAGCATATCAGCCACCATGGCCTTCAAATCATAGTCTCTTGACCAGCCCCACTCGCTACGAGCAGCGCTGTCATCAATGGATTTTGGCCATGAATCAGCGATTTTTTGCCTGAAATCGGGCTCATATGTGATGGTAAACTCAGGCATATGCGTCTTTATCTCGGCTGCTAATTCAGCTGGATCAAAACTAATTGCCCCTAGGTTAAAGTCGGTATGGTGTTTCAGGTTCTCAATGGGCGCCTCCATAAGCTGTTTGAAAGCCTTCAGACAGTCCGGCATATAGATCATGGGTAATTTCGAGTCCGGCTTAAGGAAACAAGTGTATTTTTGATGCTTTATCGCCTCATAAAATATCTCGACAGCATAGTCTGTAGTGCCTCCTCCTGGTGGCGCTACGTTGCTAATGACTCCTGGCAGTCGTGCTCCACGTACATCTACGCCCCATTTCTCAAAATAGTAATTACCCAGTAGCTCCCCCACTACTTTTGTTACACCATACATTGTACGTGGTTTGAGCACAGTATCCTGCGGAGTGTTCACTCTAGGCGTCTCTGGCCCAAATGCAGCGATGCTGCTTGGATGGAATATCTTTGATACTCTCCCCTCTTTTGCCACCGTTAAGAGGTTACAGAAGCCATGGATATTGATGTCCCAAGCTAAATCAGGCCTTTTTTCTCCTGTAGCGCTTAGAATTGCAGCCAGATGATATACGGTATCTATATCATATTCATTGATTAATTGTCTCATTCTATCCTGATCAAGTACGTCTAGTTGCTCATATGCCCCTCTGAAATCATCGGTAGGCTCTTTGATATCCGTGGTAAC
>JAOZIG010000062.1 GCA_026014515.1 Candidatus Bathyarchaeota archaeon
TTGGCCTTGAGCCTTATTGGTACACTTTATGTGAACTTTATCAGTGGACGTCTCATTGAGGTTAGTCCAGTTATGGAGCAACTCAGCCCATACGTAGAATGGACAGGCATAGTGATTGTAGGTGCGTTCATCTTCCAGATAATGAGGCAGGGGATGAGAGAGTCCATGATGGTACCTACAGAGATCGGTAACTGGAGTAAACATATTCAAGACACCAGTGCAACTAAGGGAAAAGCCCTCAAAGACTTTACAGAGATAATTGAGCAATTCATCCAAAAGGGTGAAAAAGAGAGACTGCTAGTCAAACTATTCGCATTCCTCAGCGATAACAGGGCATCCGAGCGAGAGATGTCCGATAGCCTTGAGGAGTTCATCAGATACGAGGATGAAAAGTTCCCCCACTTCGCTAAACGCGGATCAAGCGAAAAAATAGAAGAACAAAATAGGGAACGCAGAATGCAGGTACTGCAAAAGACGGTGACCCGCATCAACGACCTAGGCCTAGGGGCGTATAAGACAAGTAGGCAACAGGAAAACGGAGAACAATAAAAATGCAGGCAATGCACGTCGACAGGGTACGCGCCATAAGCAACGCGATACTTGAAGGCCTCGGAAAGGTCTACGTAGGAAAAAGAATGGTACTCAGAAAGATGCTATCAGCAAGCTTCGCCAACGGCCACGTCCTATTCGAGGACTACCCGGGTCTAGGGAAGACACTGCTAGCAAAACTCTATGCCCAGATCACAGGATGTAAGATGAGCAGGGTTCAATTCACACCAGACCTGATGCCAGCCGACATCCTAGGAACCAAGATCTACAGGATGACGGACCAGACATTCACACTTGAACGTGGCCCCATCTTTACAAACATCCTCCTCGCAGACGAGATCAACAGAAGCCCACCAAAAACACAGGCAGGGTTGCTTGAGGCTATGGAGGAGCGTCAGGTCACCATTGAAGGTGAGACGCATAAACTAGAGAAACCCTTCTTCGTAATCGCCACACAGAACCCCATCGAGATGGAGGGCACCTATCCGTTGCCAGAGGCTCAGATGGACAGGTTCCTCTTGAAGATGAACATGGGGTACGTTGAGACCCTCAGCCAAGGAGCATTGATACTGAAGCGCAGGGTATACTGGAAACAGG
>JAOZIG010000463.1 GCA_026014515.1 Candidatus Bathyarchaeota archaeon
AGCAAGCCGCCGGGAACGATTGAGTGGGAGTAGGTTGTGAACGAAGGACGTTACGAAGTCTTTTGTATCTGTTCCGGAGCTTTTAATTTTATATAATTTCCTTAACCACAAGCATCTGGTTTATTGGAGTGCGGACTTTAGTCCGTTTTCATCTCGTCTATAAATCCATCTCTCTATCCAGGGCTATCTCCTATGACCCATCGTCCCCCGCACTTCTTGCAAGACGAATCCTGGTACTTCCTGACCGCCCACACTTATGGCACCTATCCCATACTGAAAACAACGGAACATAAGGCCATTTGGGTCCACGAGTTTAATAAATTGATCGAAGTATTTCAGGTTGAAGTCAGCGCCTGGGTGTTACTGGACAACCACTATCATTTTCTGGGGTATTTTGAGAACAAAGAAAAGTTACCCCAGTTTATGAGGCGCTTGCATGGCGTTTCATCCTTCCATCTCAATCAATTGGATCGCGTAAAGGGTAGATCGGTCTGGTATAGCTATTGGGACCGATGTGTGAGGGATGAAGGAGATTATTGGACGAAGTTTAACTACATTCACTATAACCCGGTAAAACATAGGTATGTTGAGAAGTCTGAGATGTGGGGGTTTTCAAGTTATAGGGATGTTCTTGATAGGAATGGGCAAGCTTGGGTTGATGATGTGTGGGAGTCACATCCTATTCTGGAATATGATTTTGAGGGTGGAGAGAAGTGAAGTTGACTGGAAACAATGCGGACTGACACCCTTCGGACGGCAGGCAGTCCGCGTTCCAGAAGAAGCGAATATGAGAGGCTTATCTGGAAACATATATAAATAGATTTACACATACTGCGGTGGATTGACCCATAAAGATGCGGACTGAAGTCCGCGCTCCAATAAGTGTGAACAGACCTCTACTGATAATAACTGGCCTGTTTGGACCACATCTCCTGGTATAACCCATTTTCCGCAATGAGGTCATCATGCGTGCCCAGTTCAACAATGCGACCGTCCCGGAAGACCGCGATCCGGTCGGTGAAGCGGGTACTGGACAGCCTGTGGGAGATATAGATCGCTGTCTTGCCCGTCGCAAGCTGGTTGAAGTTGAGGTAAACGTCGTATTCGCTGCGGGGGTCCAGGGCGGAGGTTGGTTCGTCCAGGATT
>JAOZIG010000382.1 GCA_026014515.1 Candidatus Bathyarchaeota archaeon
ACAATATACAAGATACCCTATGGAAAACTCACAAGCTATGGGATACTGGCAAAAAACATCAAAAAACCAAAAGCATCAAGAGCTGTCGGTAACGCGGTAGGCGAGAACCCAATATGCATAATCATCCCATGCCATCGTGTGGTCTGGAATAACGGAGGCATCGGAGGCTTCGGTAATGGCTTGCATCGGAAACGATTCCTCCTAGATATAGAAGGTATTCTTCCAAGCAATAAAGAGGGCTCAGAGAAAGGCATTGATCTCCGAGAATATTTCTAGTATATGTTAAAACCTAAAAACACCTCATTTACAGGTATGAGAATCTTAACAGGTGCAATAAGTCACGAGACCAATGTACTCTCAAATATCAAAACCGACATAGAAGAGTTCAAGAAAAGAAGACTCCTCTACGGACAAGATATAATCAAAGAGTTTGATGGCACAAAGAGCCCAGCAGGAGGAATCCTAGAAGGCTGCAAAGAAAATGGATATGAAGTGATCCCCACGGTATTTGCCTCAGCAACTCCCTCTGGAACCATCACCGCAGAAGCATTTGATACCTTACTTAATGCAATATTGGATGGCGTAAAAGCCAACAAAGACCTAGATGCAGTGGTATTACATCTACACGGAGCAGGGGTAAGCGAGAAATACCCAGACATTGAAGGCAAGGTACTAAGCGAGGTACGCAAACTAATCGGCAATAAACCCCTTGTAGCCACATTCGACTACCATGCCAACTATACTCAGGAGATGATAGACTCCGCAGATATGCTAATAGGATATGACACCTACCCCCATATTGATGGGTATGAAAGAGGCGTGGAAGCCGTCAATCTCACCAAGAAGATGCTAGATGGAAAACTCAAACCTACCCTTGGATTTACACAGCCACCAATGCTGCCTGCACTCCAGGTTCAGTTTACAGGAAAACATCCTATGAAAACACTACTGGACGAAGCACATAGAATGGAAAAACTACCCGGAGTAGAGACCATAACAGTAGCAGCAGGTTTCCCATGGAGCGATATAACTGAGGCGGGAATGAGTTTCATAGTAACCACCAATAACGACCAAGAACTAGCGGATAAACTAGCCAAAGAACTCCATGATATGACATGGAATATGCGCAGAGACTTCCTAGTAACACCTGTACCACTACGACAAGCCCTGAGACACGTGAAAAACACAACAGATGGCCCAATAATACTAGCAGATATAGGGGACAACCCCGGCGGAGGATCACCCGAAGATGGCACAGTGGTTCTCAAAGCCATGATAGAGGAGAAGCTATCAGGAGGAGTCTTTGCTTTGATCTGGGACCCGGCAGCGGTAGAGAAATCAATCACTGCCGGTCTTGGTAAGATGGTTAAGGTGAGTCTTGGTGGTCATACTGATGACCTGCACGGTACGCCATACGATGTCGAGGGTAAGGTGAAACATATCAGTGATGGCATGTTCATCTCCAATGGACCCATGGGTAAAGGCGTCCCTGAGGACATGGGTCAAACAGTGATACTTGATATCGGTGGAAACGATGTCATTGTGACAAGCAAACGATTACAGCCACTGGACTTAACACTCTACAGATCACTGGGGATAACACCAGAAGAACAAAAGTTCATCATAGTGAAATCAAGTGTCCACTACCGGGCAGCCCACACACCTATCGCCAAAGAGATAATTGAACTAGACACCCCCGGATTAACAAGTCCACGATTAGCCGGTTTCGGGTTCAAGAACATACGACGCCCAATATTCCCGTTGGATGTTGAGATGCTTGGAATCACCGAGCTAAAGTCCATGGATGAGGAGTAATCAGCTTCCTCTCTTCTTGTATTCTTTGAGATGCAGGTCAATCACGTGCTGTATCTCATGAGTTTTTTTCACATAATCATATCCTAGAGTACCTTTTTTTCTCCACGCATCATCCTCCAGAAGTTGTTTCAATCCAGTGTAGAGATCGTGCTTGGAGATATGAAAACCGAAACTTGAGGCAAATCCATCAGGGTCATGAGGACTTAAGATACTGCAGCCATGTGCAGCGGCTTCAAGAAATGAGACTGGTAGACATTCACTAACACTGGTATTCACGAGAATCCAAGACTCGGAAAGCATTTTTTCCTTTTCATTACCATTGATGAATCCCGGGAGACTAAGATTATTGACCCCACTATATTTTGAGCGAATCCGTTCATCACTCAATGGATCATGAGATGCTCCCGCGGCTATAAAATTCACATCATGAAACTCTTTCGCCAGCCGCATGAAGCACTCAGGGTCTTTCTCTCCATCAAAACGTCCCAGAAAGAGAACCTTCGGTATCTCGGTTTTCTCTGGTATCTTGCTTGGTACTTTAACAGGGTTCGGCAGAAATGTGGGGGAATAGTCGAGACCATACATGTCACGTGTTTTTTCAATAGTATATTTTGCCTGACAATATACATGATTAAGATTCTTGACGCATTGCCTGACCCGAGGATCAACCACCGTATTATAGATTCTACGCCTCAATGGGTAAAACCGGTTAACCTTCTCCCAATCCTCAGAAGTCTTCGGATTCTGACATGTTAAAAGATGAGCCCCTAGACATGCCTTCTTCGCCAACCATGTCCCAAGCGATAAATCCTGACTATGATAGATATCTGCTTCAATCCTACGGAGAAGCCCTCCTATCAGAGGGTATTCTGCCATTGGAAAACCATACACATCAACTCCATCAATATTCTCGCATCTGCTCTGACCCGAACCAAGAGGTACAACGGCGGAGACCTGTTCTCCACGTTTCACCAGCTCTGACGCAATATCTCTTGTAGCCTTACCTATACCACCGTACTTGCCCCACGCGAAGTATTCGAGAGCAATGAAACAGACATGCATAGATATCTATTAATTTCTATTGAAACTATTATTTCAGATGTGGCACAAGTAGCAGTTCTAACCCCCAGCTTCCCCCGATACAAGGATGACTACCATGGAGTATTCATCAAAGAGCTATGTGATAACCTCTCAAAACATGTAACCCTTGAGATTATAGCACCAAGAACAAGAACACTACACCCAAGCACAAGCAACTACCAGGTTCACAGGTTCCCCTACATGCCATCCCAGAGAATGGAGTATATCGCGGAAGCAACCATGAAGAACGCCTCAAAACTGATCACAGCATGTTTACCTGCATACATAGCTTCTGCCTATCTCCAAGTTCTAAAAAATAATGCCCAACTGATTCACACTCACCTAGCAATACCATTAGGAGCCCTAGCAGCAATCAATCCAAGAAAAACGCCACAACTCATAACCTGTCATGGAAGCGATATCACTTATCCCATGGAAAATCATTTTTTCTTACCAATAACTCGGAGAACACTGAGAAAAGCAGATCACATAGCTACGGTGTCCCATTATATCAAAGAACAAGCCATCAAACTAGGCGCACCACCAGAAAAAACCGAGACCATCTACCTCGGTGTAGATATCAATCGATTCACGCCAAAAAAAGACAACGAAACAGTAACGATTGGTACACTTGGAAGACTTGTACGTGAGAAAAACATAGACGAGCTATTATATGCCGCAAAACTGCTCACAGAAAAAACAGATTTTCAGTTGCTTATTGGGGGAGATGGTCCTGAGAAGCATCGACTGGAGAAACTAGCATCAAAACTTGGGATTGAAGCTGAGTTTCTAGGAAGAGTTCATGATCCAGCAGGGTTTCATCAGAGGTTAGATGTATTTGTATTAGCTTCAAGACGGGAAGGATTATCCATTTCATTGCAAGAAGCAATGTCCTGTGGTGCAGTGCCCGTTGCTGTGAATGGTTATGGGTGTAAAGAGATTCTCTCTGATGAAGCCAATGGTTATCTCTATAAAACGGGCGATCATGAAATGCTTGCCCAAAGAATACTTGATGCTATTGAGAATCCCTCGCTAGGTCGAGACGCAAGAACCACTATAGTTCAACGATTTAACAGTAAAAATGCGGCTCAAAGATACCTTGAGTTATACAGGGAGCTGGGCATATCTTAAAAACTGAAACCGTTCAATTGATTCCGATGAGAGTCGCGGGAGTAGACGAAGCCGGAAGAGGATGTGCCATAGGACCCCTCGTAGTAGCTGCAGCGGTATTCAAGGAAGAGACGCTTCCAATACTCAGAGAAATAGGTGTCAAGGATAGTAAGAAATTATCAGCGAAAAAAAGGGAAAAACTTGAGATAGAAATCAAGGAACTCGCCCTTGATTATAGGCTATTTGAGATACAGCCACGTGTTATAGATAAGGTAGTCTTCCGAAGCATACCTCTTAGACGCCTTAATTATCTTGAAACCATGGTGATGGCGAAACTCATCAGAGAGCTCAAACCAGACCTAGTTCATATGGACCCACCTGACGTAGATAACCTGAGATGCGCCGAACAGGTGCAGTCGGTCATCAAGTATAAAATGGATGTAATCTGCGAGCCCAAGGCAGATCACAAATATGTCTCCACAGGTGCAGCCTCTATACTAGCAAAGGTTAGACGCGACCAAAGAATCAAGGAGCTGAGAGAGCTGCATGGTGATTTCAACTCGGGATACTCAAGTGACAAGAAAACTCAGCAATTCATTGAGGAATATTTTTCGGATAACAATGAGTGCCCTGATTATATGAGAGCTTCATGGAGTACTGTTCAGAGACACTTGAAGCCCTTTAAACAGATGAAGCTATGACCATAGCGTGATCTTTCTCAAAAGGATCGAGAACAATCAATTCATGCACCTTATACCCAGATTCCTCGATTATCCGCACCTGATCCGTATAGACATCCTTGGGTTTCTCACGTACATCAACGCTACGGGATTTGATTGTCAACATAAACCATCCTCCCTTCTTAAGGAAGTGATCAGCGTTCTTCACGATTATCTCGGCTTGATCCGGCTGAGCTACATCCGCGAACACTACATCAACCAATGGGACATAAGCTGAATAGCTTGAGGGGTCACGTGCATCTCCTAGAATTGGTGATAGATTCTTTCTATTTTTCGTTACTTTATCCAATAGGTCTCTCATGGAGCGTGGGGCAAAGTCTAGCCCCCAGACATGCCCTTCTTCACCGATGATATCTGAGACGTGGCTTACTGTTGTCCCTGATGCGACACCAAGATACAATACCTTTGAATCTGGCATGATGGGCATTTTTTGAATATTTTTGAGAATTACTGCACCTAGTTTGCTACGGGTAGGGTTCCAGCTACGATACTCGATGTCTTCAACATTGAATACAGGTTCACCGTAGTAGGTTATTCCCGGGGTCAGGTTTTTTGTTGCTAGAATCTCTTGGTTGCCATTCACAAGCATGTATATGGATGGAAATATCTCCCGTATCTGCATCAGAGTTCAATACGAATAAACAGGCACCGGATTTAAGGTTGTGTGGCCTCGACGTCGGTTGTCATCATCTTGGCTTGATCTACTGCTAGTTTCTGTAGCCACGTGATTGGTGTTTGTAGTTCGTTCATTCTTTTTGCGAAGTGGTGACAGTTGATGTAGGCTGGTGATTTGCATACTCTGGTGAAGAAGTCTTTGGTGATAGGTACGTCACAATCATGTAGGAATGGACAGTCTTTTTTGTTGAATTTTTCTTGTATGGCTTCTGATAGCGTAGACAAGTTCCTCACCTGAATCATTCTTGGGGCTCGGTGGTATTTAGATGTGTTCCTTGTTTGTAGTAGTTATTTCTGATATAGAGTTTCATTCTATCAATGAAATATGTAAAATAATTGTTCTATATTCACGGTTATTTACAGGTATTTGCATTAATATTGATATGTATATATTATTTCCCATATTTATTTACTTCAATACATTATTGCATGGTTTTGTAAAATTGAAGGTGGGCCCGCTGAGATTTGAACTCAGGACCTTCTGATTATCAGTCAGACGCCATAACCGTTCTAGGCCACGGGCCCGCGCAACAGCATTGATAGCATATCTCAATTAAATATGTTACTCCTCGGACCGTTAGAGGAGCTTCTTCACAGATATTATACAGCAAAGGATGAGGGTCAGGTAGGCGGTTAGTTTGAGTAAAAGCCATCGGATTATCTCTGTTTTCTGTGTTGGCGCGAGTTCCCCGCCTACTGGGGTAAAGTCAGCTATAGATGGTTTTGCTATTACTAGTTGGATAAAGTTCTGTACATCATAGTCTTGGCTTTCATCGTAGAGCCCTACGCATAGGTGTTCTGTTGTATCGATGGGTGAATTTGCGTAGCCATATGTTTCACCTATCTCGAATAGCCAGTCGCACATGTCTCCGCTGTTTAGGGGCTTCTTGAGTTCAAACCAGTAGAATGTACCATCATAATGACCCATGCCTTCAACGTTGTTCACGCCTGTGGGTACATCGTTTGTCCATTGGGCTCCATCATAGTCATACTGGTCTTGTGGTGCTCCTAGTTGTCCCACATTTGATTTGTCTGTGGCTATGAAGCCAGAGGTATCATTGTAGAGAAGATAATAGATGAACGCTTGGTCGTCAAGGTCATAGTTGCTAATTGGAAACTCTATCCTGTATAGTAGGTATAGGTTGGTTAGGTCGTTTTTTGCCCAGAGTTTTGTTTTGAGGAAGGGTGGGCTTCGACCATAGTTTGTCCCTAGGTCTAGTTCGATGCTCTCGGCGTCGATCCATTCTTTTGCGTCTGTGATGTCTCCGTCTAAGTATACTGGGTTGATCAGCCACGCTGATCTTAGTGTATGTGGGTGGTCGCATTGGGAAACGTAAACTGTTTGGATTACGGTGACCACCATTAATGTCATTGTCACTAGTTTCTTCGCGTTCATCAAATCATTTAGGTATTTGAGATAGATGAAAACTGATTGGAACCAATCATTTTTGTTACATTTTATTATGATATTCTTGTATTTTGAACATATTAGAAATATTTCTAATTTTTTTAACTAAATTCGACAAATATTTACACTATTTCTTGACTGGAAATCGATTTCTTTGATTTTGACAAAAGGAGCATGTATTAACAAGCATTTGTCTTCCATTAAATTGGTAATTAATTACTCATAGGCTTGTATCGTTTTTTATTGGAATTACTGTTTTTCTTGGGGGTCCGTCTATCCTAAATACTAGATATCCCATGCTGAAGTATGGCGAAACTAGACCACATTGGAGTATACATCAGCAACCTAGAAAAAAGCATAAAATTCTACGAGGAAATGTTCGGATTCAAAGTAATAAACAGATTCATGAGTGGAGAAGCAAAGATAGCCACCCTTGACATGGGAGGAGGCCTATTGGAGCTTGTTCAACGTCCAGGTTCACCGGGAACACCGCCAGTAGGCAACTGGAGCCACCTCGCCATATATGAGCCTAAATTTAATGAGACTGTAGCAAAGATAGATTCCAAAGGGATTGAGAAGCGTTTGATCACTCAAGCAAATGGGAACAGATTATGTTTCTTTAATGATCCTGATGGACACACTATCGAGATTATGGAGAACGGTTTCCTGTAATTTACATATCAGTAGACAATGTCGTATGGGATAGACCGCTCATCTAACATTCGTCTTACTCGGTTTTTCAATTCATCATAGTAGGGTGAGTCCTCTTTGGAAGCCTCCTTAAACTCAGGTAATATTTCAGGACGTAGCTTGAGTATTGTATCTTCTATGGAGCGCCAGTTGCCTGCCTTGATGTTCAAACGGTCCACAATAACTCTACCCACCTTATCCGCCAGCATATTCAACAATTCTTCAAGCTGGTTCTCAGACAGAAAAGGTAACAACGGACCAAGAAAAGCATAGGTTGGTATCCCGGTGTCACTGAATAATTCCAATGTATCTACACGCTCCTGAATCGGAGAGGTATTGGGCTCAAAAGCCTGTCTTACCTTATCATCATAACAAGTGATTGTTAATCCAACCTCTGATTGGGTAAAACCGCCCAGAACATCAATGTCACGTTGAACAAGCGAAGATTTCGTTAGAATCTCAACAGCCAGATCATGTTCAGCCAATACTTTGAGAAGCTCTCTAGTTAGCTCCGTCTTCTTCTCAATGGGCTGATACGCATCAGTGACACTTGAGAAGAGTATCACACCACGTTTTTTCTTGGGAGCCTCTCTTTTCATGCAATCCAGAGCGTTCTTCTTGACATCAACAAAAGTCCC
>JAOZIG010000154.1 GCA_026014515.1 Candidatus Bathyarchaeota archaeon
CCCTGCCATGTATATGGCTGTTTCTGGGCTGGTAGCTGCCAGAAAGGCCGGGGATGAAGCTGTATTGGAGCCGTGGTGCCCTACTTTCAGTATCTCTACATCCGGGACTGAAACGACTCCTGATGCCATCATATCGGCCTCGGCTTCCTGCTCGGCATCTCCCGCAAAAAGAAAATCTATAGTTCCCCAACTCAGGCTGAGTACGATGCTATTATTGTTTGTCGAGCCGTCGAGTGTTGAAGGATGGAGGACTGTAAAGCTCAGATCCCCGGCGCTGATGATATCTCCGCATCTGGTATCATCATGGACCGTTGCCCCTTCAGCATTCACTGCGGTTATAAAATCTGAATAAGTTATCGAGGTACTGTCGTCACCGCTATGCCAGACCTCCTCGACATCGAAGTACTCCAGGACTTCTATTAGCCCACCTATATGGTCGGCATGGGGATGTGTTGCCACCACCACTTCAAGGGCGCCGTCTACGTAATCGTTGAGATATGCAATGACACCGGGTGACCTGTCTCCACCGTCGATGAGCACCTCGATATCATCCAGATCTATCAATATGGCATCTCCCTGACCGACGTCGATGAAATGAACCATCAGGTCATTCAGGGTATCTTCAGAACCGTTTGTAGGTGTTATCGTGATAGTCTCGGTTACCGTTATGGTTGCGGTTTCAGTTATGGTTGCTGTATCGCCGGGAACAGTGCTGGTAATAGTAGTTGTCCCGCCGGGAGTGGTCGTGGTAACCGTTTTGGTTGATTGAGACTGGGCTATGGTAGTCGTTTCAGTAGTTGTTGCTGTATTTGTTTTGGTGTTATAGCTGGTCGAGGTGGTAGTTTCGGTAACAGTTGAATACTGTACGCTGTATTTGGTAGGCCCTTCTATACATCCGGGTAATACAGTTAGAGTTGCAAGCGCTATTCCCAGTAAACAAGCCAATACTTTGCGCATTAATCAATCCTATGATTTCTTAATCAGCCTTTAGGATGTCGTTGAACCTTTTTGTTAATTCTTCCTCTTTGTCGAATAAATAAACTAGCCTTTTAAACTCAGATTGATTAAAAAGAACTCCTTCTTCGCCTTCTGCCGGCTTTAACATTTCCATAATTAGCTTATGGTTATCATCTAACTCTTGG
>JAOZIG010000155.1 GCA_026014515.1 Candidatus Bathyarchaeota archaeon
AACATACCGTCGAGCTTGATAATGGCTCCAGTGTATTGTCTCTCACTAACCATATTCAACGCGATACAGGACATACCAGAGGAGGCTACTTGGGTGAGTTCAAGGTAGGTGGACCAGACCTTGGAATCATGGTCAATGGTAAGAACATTGATTTGCTTGATGGTGTAGATACCAAGCTCTGCGATGAGGATGATGTAGTCATCATGCCTTTCGTAGTAGGCGGTTAATTCTTTTTCAAAGCAGCGATTTGTTTGCCGTTACCTATCGATGGTAAAAAGCTTAAGCATGGTCAATGATTCTGATAACCGATAAACATGAAGGGATGGAATGGAAAAATCCTCAGAGTAGACCTATCAAAAGGAACATCAAAGATCACAACCTACACTGAGGACATAGCCAAACGCTTCATCGGTGGAAGAGGACTTGCAGTCAAACTCCTATGGGATGAACTACCCCAAGGAGCAGACCCCCTCGGACCCGAAAACATGCTAATATTCGCAGCAGGACCATACACAGCCTATACCGTACCCAACAGCGGTAAGATGGTAGTAGCCGCCAAGAGCCCCCTCACAGGAGGCTATGGTGACGGTAACCTTGGAACCCGTGCAGCGGTAAACATGAGAAAATGTGGACTCGACGCAGTCGTAGTCACAGGAAAATCAGAGAAACCAGTCTACATCTCAGTTGTAGACGATAAAGTGGAGATACTGGATGCCACACATCTCTGGGGCAAGGACAGCTACGTCACAGAGGACTGGCTATTAGAGAAACACGGCAAAGCCACAGGCGTACTCATCATCGGACAGAGTGGTGAAAACCTCTGTAATATCGCCACGGTAGTCGCCCAGAAGGGCAGAGCCGGTGGACGCCCCGGAATGGGTGCGGTCATGGGCAGCAAGCACCTCAAGGCACTCATATTCAACGGTAAACGGGATATTCCCGCAGCTCATCCAGAGGAGTTGAAGAAGCTTGGTAAGGAGGGCTTCGACAAGATACCCAAGTTTGATGCCTTCCCCTACTGGAAGAAAGTAGGCACAATGCAGGCAGCTGACATGATGCAAACAGCATCAGCCCTACCCACACGCAACTTCAGCGAAGGCCAATTCGAGCACATTGACAACGTCAACGGCGACGCAGTACACGCAGCCACAGTAACTCAACGTGGATGCCCCAACTGCAACATGATCTGTGGAAACACCATCATCGACAGCGAGGGAATCGAGTCTGAGCTAGACTACGAGAACGTAACCATGCTTGGACCAAACATCGGCGTAGGCGACCTTGCGCAGGTAGGCACCCTGAACAGGATATGTGACGAGCTTGGATTGGACACCATTGGTGCAGGAAGCTGTATAGGCTTCGCTATGGAGTGCGCCGAGAAGGGACTCGTTGACATGGACCTAAAGTTCGGTGACTTTGAAGGCGCAAAGAAGCTTCTCTACGAGATGGCTGATATGAAGGGGCACGGAGCCCTATTCGGTAAAGGCACAAGAGCCGCAGCCAAAGAACTGGGCGGAGAAGCACCTGACTACGCTATTCACGTCAAAGGCTTAGAGGTCAGCGCATACGATTGCCACTACTGCCCCGGAATGGCGCTAAGCTTCGGTACAAGCCCCATAGGTGCACACCACAAGGACGCTTGGGTCATCAGCTGGGAGATAAGCAGCGGCATCAGAGGCGAGTACGGACCAGAGAAAGCCGACAAGGTAATCGAGTTCCAGCGCATCAGAGGCGGACTGTTTGAGACAATTGTTTCATGCCGGTTCCCATGGATCGAGCTAGGGTACCCGCTTGAGGACTACCCCAAGTACTTTGAGGCAGCCACAGGCGTCAAGATGAGTCTTGATGATATGTGGAAGATGGGCGACAGAGTATATGCCTTGATCAGGGCATTCTGGGCCCGTGAATACGGTGAGGAGTGGAGTCGCAAGATGGACTATCCACCAGTACGCTGGTTCAAGCACCCACTACCAAAGGGACCACTAGAAGGTAAACACCTTGATGAGGCGAAATACGACAAGCTGCTAACATCCTACTACGATAAACGTGGCTGGGATGACAGGGGAATCCCCACAAAGGCTACCCTGAAGGAGCTTGACTTGGCAGAGGAAGCCGAAGAACTAGCCAAATACGTCAAGGTTTCTTAATCTCTCTTCTTTTTTGGAACAATCATTTCATATCGTTTCTAGGCATCCCTAAAGTATTAACAAGTATATTCCTTGTTGAGAATAATGAAGAGAATACTAACAACGGTACTCCTCGTAACCTTAACAATAATAGCGAACTTTCAAGCACCATTGATCCAAGCAGCTGGGACAGGTGGTATGCCTATGCCGGAACTTTATGACTGGGCTGAGCTAGGGCAAGGGCTCGCCCATAGGGTGAACCGAACCGACTTGGTTCCATCAAATTTCCGTAATAATTACACTGGTGGCACCCCACAGCTTCTTCAGTTTAGGAACATGGTGATGGAGGTCAACTGCACACGTAATATGACCATGAACATCACCAGTGAGGATGATGTAAACATGCCATACCTTGCCATGAACATCAAGACAGAGCGCAATATGCACATGACCATCAACGCCAAGGCGTCTCCCCCAGAGAACATCCCTGGTCCAGCGCAAGGTATCAACCAGTACATGCAGATTGAGACCAACAGCACAGGACCAATGAACGCCACCCTCAGATATTACATGAATCAGACCCAGCTTGAACTAGAGCTAGGCTCTGGGTTCAATATGAGCAGGATGACTTGGTGCTACTGGAACGAGACAGACTGGGAGCCAGTACAAAGCAGGCTCACAGCTGATGGGTTCCTTGAGGTAAACACCACACACTTCAGCGTATGGACCATTGTTGAACAGGGTCAACCAGAAGAAACAGGCTCAGGTGAGCCACAGGGAGAACCCCAGCGCGTCAAGACAATGAACTACACCTACACTGATATGGTGCCACAAGGCTTCACACATCAGGTAGAGAGTAAACAAGCTACCATGTTCCAGTTCCAGAACACTGGACTCTACATGAACTGCACCAACAGTCTTCAGTTGGAGGTCTCAGCTGAGAACCAGTACAACCAGAAAGCACTGCGTCTTGAAGTTGATTCAGGTGAAGCACTGAAACTACAGGTTCAACTACGCGAAAGCAAACCAACAGACGTTGATGAACCCGGAAAATACATGGGTTTCTACTGTGAGATCGAGCCAAACGCGACAATAACACAAGCCCGTCTTGGAATGGAGATTGACCCCGCTCAGGTTCAGGCGATGAACATGGAGATGGAGCAACTTACATGGGCTTACTGGAACGGTGAGAACTGGGAACCAGTTGACAGCACTTTAACTGATGAGGATGTCTTGGAGGCTGATACAGACCACTTCAGCACTTGGGCGATCATACAGGTAGAGGAAACAACAGAGCCAGAGACAAGCACTGGAATACCAATGCCCACAGCGTTCATAGCTATAGGCATAGCAGTAGCGTTAATGCTAAGAAAAGACTCTCTCGGGATTAGTTCTTAATCCCTATTATTTTTCTCAGGTTCAATATGGATAGTCAGTGACACATTTGGTAATTCGTTCCTTACATCATCTTCAAGATGATCAGTGAACTCATGTGCCTCCTGTACAGATAAACCGCCGTCTAGACTCAGATGAAGCTCAGCGAACACTTTTTCACCGCTTTTCCTTGTCTTCAAGTTATGGTAATCCACGAAGCTTTGATGATGCATATCCATTATTCGTTTGATCTCCGTCTCTGAATCGGCACAGGACTCATCCATCAAGCCTCCCCCTGATTTCAGCACAAGCCCTACACCCATCCTCAGCACCAGTGCTGCTACTATCATCGCCATCAATGGATCAATCACTGGTATGCCTAGTTGTTCCCCGATGAAGAGCCCGATAATCACGCCCACTGATGAGATCACATCAGACAACAGATGCTTGGCATCACCCTCCAAGGCAAGGCTGCCTGTCTTATCCGCTGTTCTCATCAATAACCATGAGAGAACACCGTTGAGGCTTGTTGCAAACAATGAGATAAACACCGCAATGTTCAACTCAACGAGTTCAACAGGGTTCATCAATCTACCATATGCTGCCCAAGCTATCAGCAACCCAGCTACCATGACCAAGAAGCCCTCTATGAAACAGCTGATATTCTCTATCTTCTGATGCCCATACATATGGTCCTCATCCGGGGGTTTCTCGCTGATCAAGACGCTGGCAAACATCATCACTGATGCAATGATATTCACAACAGACTCCAATGCGTCTGAGAGAAGGGCAACCGAGCCACTGATCCACCAAGCATACAGCTTTACTGCAAATATCAGTACGCCGCCTAGTATCGCTGAGGCTGCGGTGCTCTTCTTATTCATTTGTGCACCCTCATCACCCGTTGCTTTTAGGCGTTACCTTTAGCATGCCTAAAATCTAAGATGATGTTTGTCTTGGTTAAACCCCGAGTCGCAGCTGTTTTGGTTTGGGCTTGTACTCGGGTATATCCACAGGGTAGTTGATAATCCTTTCAAGATACCCAGAGAACTCATCCAAGAAACTTGGAAGCATGAAAACAGATACACTGGGCATCCGCCTGTAGATGTTCATCTTAGTCGGTGAAAGTGTGAGGGTTATAGGTACCAATACAGCGTTCTTCCAGCCCTGAACACCGATCTTCTTGGCAACCTCACCGATATGCTTACTCAAGACCTCTGTCTTCTCGATATGAATCTCTATAATGTTACGAGCAGTGCTGTTTCCCATACCTGAAGTATAATGCTTGCACTCAGCGCACACAATATACGGGTAACTGATAGCCAAGACATCGATCTCCCACCTGCGCCCCTCAGCTTTGAACCTGTATCTGCTCATGGTGTTGTAGCCGTTCTCTCTAAAGACACGAGCCACCAACTCCTCGAACTCAAGCCATCCTAGGCTATTACTCACCTTCTCAAAATCAGCGCCGTTCTTGATGGCTCTCACAGCTAACTCGATTCGCTGTTCAACGCTAGCCGAGACTAGATCACCCTTAACCTTGATCAAACCATCGTTCTCAAGTTGTTCAATTATGCTTTGAAGCGCCTCCTCAGTGATGACAAGACTCTCCCTTGTATCATTTAGATCAATTGCGCCTTCTTTTGTCCCATCTAGAATATACTGAAGTATGGTTCTCTGAGTAACGCTGTTCAAGATAAGGTAGAGACCTGAACCCCCATTATAGAAATTTACGCACAAATTGTGTAACAATACTACAATTGTCTCTTTGTTACCTTCACTTCAAGGATGAATATTAAATACATCATGGTTCGTACTATTTTCCGGAGAAAGGAGACATAACAATATGGCATTTCTCATAGCTGGAAGAATCTTCGGGCTAGTCTGCTTACTCGTCATCATGGGCGCAGTAGCGTATTACATCAAACAAGCACAGGGAGGAAAAGTACCAAAAGTACGACGAATCCCCGGAATTGATGCCATTGATGAATCGATAGGCAGAGCAGTCGAGATGGGAAGACCCGTCTTCTGTAGCCACGGTATAGCAAACCTCCGCGCAGCCACAACAGGACCCCAGACCCTAGCAGGTCTCAGCGTCCTCAACTATGTTGCAAAACAGACAGTTGCTGTTAGCGCGGACTTGTATGTACCGGTTAGGCAGCCAGAGGTCTGGCCCGTAGCGGCTGATATAGTCGAAACAGAGTTTAAGCTAGCGGGAAGAGGTGATGAGTTTAATCCAGACATGGTACCGTTCCTTTCCAACAACCAGTTCGGTTTCTCAAGCAACTATATGGGTATGATGATGAGGGAGAAGCCCGGAGCCAACATCATGGTTGGCGCATTCTGGGCAGAGTCCCTCCAACTCGCTGAGACTGGTTCAAGAATCGGCGCGATGCAGATTACGGGAACCGCCAACACGGCGCAGATCCCGTTCTTCTTGGTCGTATCAGATTACTGTCTGATCGGTGAGGAGATCTACGCTGCCGGCGCCTACTTGACAGACGACGCCCCATTAATTGCTAGCTTAGCTGGACAGGATGTTGGTAGGATAATCGCGGTTATCCTTGGTCTCCTAGGTGCTATCACGGTCACGTTTGGAAGCAACATTCTCCTGGACCTATTTGGGATGTGATGAAAAATGAGTGATGTTTTAAGAAGAATTGAAATCCCGATTGCATTGACAATCATAGCGACCCTTCTTCAGGTAATCCCATACTACTTTGAGATTCCTGCACTCGAGTCCGTCGCCAACACAGCGTCAAACGCTGTATTGATTATTGTCGCTTGCGCGACTTTTGTTGGCGTCATTAGTATCCTACAGGTTCACGGGAAGAAGATCCAACGACAATCAGAGGGTTGGTATTACAGCCTCCTCGTCGTCGGATTTACAGTAATCATGTCAGTCACAGGCCTACCTATACCAGAGATAGGCCTCAGCGTAAACAACAATGTTTACAACTGGCTGTTTACACACGTACAGACCCCCCTAGGAAGCACAATGTACAGCATTTTGGCTTTCTTCATTACCTCAGCAGCGTTCCGTGCCTTTAGGGCGAGGAACGTGGAGTCTAGCATAGTCCTCGTCGCGGGAACCATCATGGTCATGGGTAACGCGCCTTTACTCACAAACTACATGCCCTTCATAGCGGACATATCTTTGTGGATTAGAAGCTACCCCAACATGGCGACCATGAGGGGCGTCATGATTGGCGCAGCCCTCGGCAGCATTGCCTTAGCAGTTCGTACCTTGATGGGTATTGAGCGTGGATACTTACGAGGAGGAGGTGAAGAGTAGTGTCCTTGTTAGAGAAGATAAACAATTTGGATAGACGGTATATCTACTTACTAGCTTGGATATTCGTTCTCTTCCCACTTCTAAACCCCCTCGGGTTACCCATCCCCATCAGTCAAGACGCTAGGACATGGTACAACTACGTTGAGAACGATATCAACGACGGAGACGTTGTACTATTCACGCCAATGTACGGCGTATCAGGCATGCCTGAGCTGTTCCCCATGACAGTCGCAACCATGAAACACCTACTTACAAAGGATGTAACTATAATCGTTGTAAGCTTCTGGACCGAGGGGCCGCTGGTCTTTAACCAACTCCTCGGACAAGTAGACCCAGCCGACTATGGCTACGTCTACGGTGAAGACTGGATACGACTAGGCTATGTACCCGGAAGCGAGACTGCGATGGGCAGCTTCGCCGCTAGCATACAGAACACAGTATCAGCTGATTATGTGGAAGGAAGACCCCTAAGCTCGTTCCCCATGATGGATGACATCCAGACCGGCGAGGACATCGATGTAATCGTAAGCTTCGAGACAGGAACACCGGGAACACCAGAGTGGATGAGACAGTTCCAAGCCCCATTCGGCACACCACAGATCACAGGCTGCATCGGTGTATCCGTATCAGGCATGATCCCCTACGTCAACTCAGGGCAACTAAAAGCCCTGATGCCGGGACTAACGGTATCAGCAGAGTACGAGATACTCCTCGATAAGCCGGGTCTAGCCGTCGCAGGCGTAGACGCTGTATCCACCAGCCACTTGTACGTAACACTCCTAGTCATCATAGGAAACCTTGCGTACTTCATGACAAGAGAGGAGGAGGACTAAGATGGTCGATATAGCAGTATGGACCGCGGTCTTCTTCACCCTAGGCATCTACAGCATACTATACAGGGAAAACCCATGGTACAGGATCGCTGAGAGCGTTTACCTAGGCGTCGCCGTCGGCTACGCCGTCGGTCAGGACTTGAAGTATATCAGGGACCAGTGGGGCGGGCAGTGGAGCAGCAGCGCGGGAATGATGTTTGCATTCGTGGTAGTCATGATTGTAGGCATCCTCTGGTATGCTAGGTTCAACAAGAGCCTCTTCTACCTGTATAGGTGGCCGCTGGCTATTGTAGTCGGTACCGGTATCGGTATGGCCTTAAAGACAGTCGTCTTCAGTCAGTTCCTAGACCAAATCGTCAGCCAAGCTAACACACCCTTCTTCGTACCAGGAGACATTGTTCAATCAATAAACAATATCCTAGTACAGATA
>JAOZIG010000156.1 GCA_026014515.1 Candidatus Bathyarchaeota archaeon
CATCAGACTTGTGTAGAATCTGGGGGCTTACTATCTTTAGTACAATTGGATAACCAATTCTCTCAGCTGCTTCGACTGCTTCGTCCTCTGTCGCAGCTACATGGATCTGTGTAACTGGCATATCGAACATGGCGAACAGCTTCTTGGCTTCGTGCTCGTAGAGGAAGTTCCTCTCCTCGTCCTTAGCCACCTTGAAAATTTCATCAATTTTAGGGTCTCTCATTGAGTTAACCTCTATTCTTCATGTATGCCCGTCTACATGCTTTTAAAAATATGGCTTAGGGTCCAAAGTTTCTTATCCGCCGAGAGTACCGGAGTATATACTTTCGGTACACGCCATGTTAGCCCCAATACAGATTGTTCTCATCAATATCGCTGTCTTCTTCGGACACTATGTCATCATAGCGGCAGCACTTAACTTCCAGTTCGGTAACGCTGGAATCCCAAACATGAGTAGTAACGTAAGTGTCGCTATTGGCAGCTTCACTGTTAGCTCAGTTGTACTCAGAGTTAGTATGTGGATCGCAGGGAAAGCGGGTTTAATCTTTGGAGAAAACTGGGTCTACGATAATCCCGCGAATGTAAGCTTGCTAAACAAATACTTTGTAGATAAACCTCTACTGAGCTTGGCGATATTCTCTTTCAGCCTAGCGATGGCGCTAATACTCGGAAGCGCTGCAGGATGGATGCTTGGAAAACTCAGTGGACGACTTAGAGCAACTCGTCTCATGATATTCCTGATTATTATCAGTGACGCTACCTCGATAATCGCCGCGAACAATGAGGCTATCGCGGGAGGTACCCTTGGGGCGTTTATTCCTAACTTTTTTGCATGGTATGAGGGTGAGCAGATGGTTATACTCGCCATGGTCATACTAATTGTCGGTTTAATCTCCTATCTAATCATAAACACAATGGTGAACAGCCCATTCGGGCGACTCATGCGTAGCGTAAGAGACAACGAGATGACCCTCCAGAGCACAGGTAAGAACGTTGCACAGATCAGAAGCCAAGTAATGATGTTCGGCAGCGGAATAATGGCTTTGAGTGGCGTCTTGCTTGCCTTCTATTATAGCTTCGTTCAGTACAATATGTATACCAGAGTAGACTATACGTTCTGGCCTTGGCTGATGATCACCATAGGTGGTTTGGGGAGTAACGGAGGCAGCTATGTCGGTGCTTTAACCTGTGTATCCATCATAAAGGGGTTAAATCTATCAAAACAGACCATAGGACCCTTACTTATAGGCACAAAGTGGCTTAAAATCATAAATTATCTTGAAGACATGCTTCTAGGCTTGCTTTTGTTGATCTTCTTGATCTTCAAACCAAGGGGCTTGGTCCCTGAGAAAAACTTGGTCATCAAGAAAGTGGATTATATAGGTATAGTAAGCGAAGACGAGACTAAAAGTGAACAATAGAGCCCATGTTTTCCTTTATCCACTTGGCTGCCCGCTTTAGTAATGGGTTAGGCGTAGCCACCACAGGAATATCCCTTGGACCCACCTTCAAGGTTGGAACATAATCAGGCATAGTTGCATACATCACACTCGCCCAGTAAATCTTACCCTCTTTACGCTCCCTCAGGAGTTCCTTGGTGTTGAAAGGCATGGGGCTATGATAGAACGCGATACCCTCCGCCCAGTTAAGAATCATGGGGCGTCCCGTTTCCTGTATTAACGCGCTTGTCTGGGCTAATTCCTCTAAAGTGTACTCTACCATTTCGAGAATGACGAGCTCTTTTGCAGGCATATATGTGAATTTCATATCAATTATATTGGTTGGCTTGAGTAAAAAAACCTCTTAGTAATATAAGGGATGGTAACTAGACACATAGTTTCAGGTGAAAAAATAGCTTAAGTAGAATACATCGCTCATCTGTTTGAACAAAATGACGGAGAACGTATACATCGGATCAAAGCCAGTCATCAACTACGTCACAGCCCTAGTAACCGCCCTGCAAAGAGAACCCAAAGTACATGTAATGGCCCGGGGAAGAGCCATCAGTAGTGCAGTAGATGTCGTAGAAGTATGCAGACGCAGCTTCCTTAAAGACCTACAAATAGAGGACATTCTCATAGGCACGGAGCAAATGGGTGACGGAGACGACTTACGGAACGTATCCACGATACAAATTGTGTTAAACAAGAACGCCTAGAAATCATCAAGCTGAGCGACAAGGTCCTCAGCGATGAAATCACCGCTAAACAAGTCAGCACGAGCAGCGATAGCTATCTTAGCAGCCAAGCTACGAGCCCTATTTCCACGCCTATTTCTTGGAGCCCCATTCACATAGGGGTGCTGATAGAGTAAACCATGTTTCGGTGGACGAGCATTGCTTTTCACAGCCCTAAACATGGCTTTCTCGGCGCCCAATACTTGTACAGTGCTTGAAGGCATCATTCCAAGCCGCTTTAATCCTCCTGCTTTCTCAAGGAGTTTAGCACCGAGTACAGGACCCGCGATAAATGCTACGTTTGGAGCTACCTCGTTTGACACCAGTGTGATGTACGAGATTAGGTCCTCTCTAAACTGGTATAGGTCCAGTGTCCGCTGAGCGTACTCTTGAACGATCCTCATATCCACTTCGTCAAAATCAGCTCCCACTGTGGTCTCTTTCGCTTCCTCGATCCTGTCCGCGTCCTTCTTTTTCAGGGTCATTTCCATGAGTCCTTTGGCGGTGATGTTTTCCTTGTCACCCATCTTGATAATTATCTTAGCGTAATCACTGTGTTCACGTACCCTGTGTCCCATCTCGGGGAAGTGGACGCCATACCATTCCCGCATCCTGCCTGATAACCCGTTGAGTACAGTATCCAGTTCACCTAGAAGCTGTACCGCTGGAATAAGTAACGCCTCCCGGTCCGAGAGCCGGTCATGGACCTCCATACGGGCAATCTCTCCAAGAACCATATGACTGAATAAACCATACTCATTCTCAGATTCAATTAAGCCACTCTCAATAGCTAAATCAATAAGCTGAGCCTTAAGCGACCTCTCCGCCTCAACCTTTTCCCCGTTCTCAGCATCAAGAATCTCCTTTAACGACTCAGCTAACGCCTGATTCGGTGTAATCACTTTTACATCAGGCATCATCTTCAGCTCTGAGACCAAGTCACTGATAACACTGGTATCTCCTTCCCGGAGCCGACGCATGATCTTCGCGACGGTTTTAGGCTCGTTCGCCCAGTTCTGCTGCGCCTGTACCTTGTTTTCTGTGTCTAATGCGTAAATTCCTGTCAGTGTTTCAACCAAGTATAGCTCCAAATTGTCATCCCCTAAAGTTTATCAATGGCTTCGCTGAGTACGTAGGGGAGACTTGTCTAAATTAAGCTTAGCCGTAGAAATCTCTGGACTAAAGCTTCGCAACCCTCTTATGAACGCCGCCGGCGTCCTCGGTATGACCCCCGATATTTTGAAACGAGTATACGACTCAGGGGCAGGAGCAGTCATCAGCAAAAGCATAGGACCCGAGCCACGTAAAGGACACCCGAACCCCACACTGGTACGGGTTGACTGTGGAGCATTGAACGCCATGGGGTTGCCCAATCCAGGGGTAGACTATTTTGTGGAAGAAATACAAGAAATAAAGAAAATGGGGGTACCCATAATCGCCAGCTTCTTCGGAGGAAGCACACAGGAGTTCGCTGACGTAGCATACAAGCTCTCAAGAGCAGGAGCAGACGCCTTGGAGCTAAACGCGAGCTGCCCCAACGTAGCAGAAGAACTAGGAATGCTAGCAGCTGACGCAGCAAACGTCGAAAAGGTAACCGCAGCGGTACGTGATGAGACCAAGCTACCCTTGTTCGTCAAACTTAGCCCAAACGTCACAAACATCAAAAGCATAGCCGTAGCAGCCGAATGGGGTGGCGCAGACGCCATAACCGCGGTAAACACATCAAAGGGAATCGCCATCGACGTCAATCTAAGACGACCCGTACTTGCAAACGTAACAGGAGGACTAAGCGGACCCGCAGTCAAACCTGTGTCTTTACGATGTGTCTGGGAGGTAGCGCAGGCTGTTAAGATACCTGTTATCGGCTGTGGTGGAATAACTACAGGCACTGATGCAGTAGAGTATATCCTAGCAGGGGCATCAGCCTTGGAGATTGGCACCGCTGTGATGACTCATGGCGTTGGCGTCTACAAGGAGATCGCTGATGGCATAGCGGATTATATGGAGCATAACGGCTTCAACGAGGTGAAGGAGATGGTTGGGTTATCTCAGGATTATGAGAAGAGTGGAGTTGATAACGCGTGCAAAATATCGATATGATAAGAACAGTAATAGTGCTTGACGTACACCGTGAAGCCATAGACATAACCACCATCTACTTCAAAGACGAGACAGTACGCACATCGAAACCCGGACAATATGTTATGGTATGGGTTCCGGGTGAAGACGAGGTACCCATGTCAATATCTACCATCGACAAGAATGGGTTATCAAGCATCACAGTACGCAACGTAGGGCCAACCACCGAGATACTCGACTCAATACAGCCCGGAGCCAAACTAGGCATCAGGGGACCATACGGAAACGGATACATGGTAGAAGGCAAAAACCCGTTGATCGTAGCGGGTGGAAGCGGAACAGCCAGCCTACTACCCCTTGTACAGGCTTTCTTAAAGAAGGGCGTCAGACCCATGTTTATCCTTGGTGGGAGAAGCAGCGACCAGTTACTCTTTGAGGATGAGCTTACTGAGCTTCTCACCGAGAACCTAGTGATATCAACTGATGACGGCTCAATGGGATACAATGGGTACGCATCAGGCTACGCGGCTTTATTAATGGCTGAGAACGAGTTTGACTACGTCTATACCTGTGGACCCGAGTTAATGATGGCGAAAGTATTCTACGAGGCAGAGAAGAAAGGATTACCAATACAGGCGAGCCTTGAACGCTACATCAAATGCGCCGTAGGACTTTGTGGAAACTGCGTCGTTGGACCATACAGGGTCTGTAAGGATGGGCCCATCTTTGATACTGCTATGTTGACTGAGGTCCGTGAGGAGCTTGGTGTAAGCAGGATGGATGCCTCGGGTATGAAGATCAGGGTCAGCCACTAGATATTTCAACCCAATCACCCTTTCTATATTCTATGCCAGTACGTTCAGTGAGACGCCGATATCTTTGGGCACATCTCGAATCAGAAACACACCACAAAGAAGAAACAGTACACAAGGCGATTGAAGCCAAAATCCATTTCCTCTACGGTGTCAAAGGCGCATCAGAGATGAACTATCGGCTCATCGAGTTCTACCCAGAGGAACAGAACATAATCCTGCGTTGTAACCATAACAGGTTGAACGAGATGCGTGCTGTACTAGCTCACATATCCGAGATAGATGATGTTCCTGTACGTATTGACGTTAAACTGGTATCTGGAACCATCAAGTCCCTAAAGAAAAACGCAGGCATCTAACTGCCACCAATAAAAATTTTATACGGAAACACTAGCGTGAAACCATACAAGTTTCTTAATAATGTGATTTGAAAAGGCAATCACTGATAATCGCAGCAATAATAATGGTAACAATACTCCTCTACCAAGGCGTCAAACCTACCCAGAAAAAAGCAATAATAATCGACCCAATAAACGAGGAATCCGAGTTCAAAACAAGATCAACGAACCTACTCACAGAAAACGGATACACAGTAACATATATCTCAGGAGAAGAAGTCACAGTAAAACTCCTAAAAAACCTCCCAAAAGACCACGATATCTACATTTTCAGGGTCCACAGCACATGCATCAACAATAGAACATGGATCTTCTCAGGAGAGAAATACAAGACAGAATCCCACCCATTATTGCAACTGGCTGACCTTGTACACAGGGCACGACCAAGCCTAACCTCCGCTTACTACTTCGCAGTAAGCCCTGAACTCATTCAACAGTATAACCCTGACTGCTTCACAGATAGCATAATCTTGATGATGGGCTGTGAAGGATTAGCCACAAATGATATGGCTGATGCATTCTGCTCAGAAGGCGCATCAACCTACGTAAGCTGGGATGGAAACGTCTGTCTAGAACACACTGATCAAACAATACTCGCGCTTTTAGAGTCTCTCTGCATAGAAAAAACATCAATAATCGATGCGGTAAACCACGCCTACACTCAAACAGGGGCTGATCCCGTTTACCTATCCGTGTTGAAAGTATATTCACATGATACTTGAAGCAGTAAAATAGTGAAAAAAAGTGCATTAGCAGAAGTATTTTTATTCAAGCATCGATTGTTCTGGTGGTAGAACGCACGGGTAGCTGATGCTACAAGTGCAATTAAATAGGCGAAAAATAAAATGATAGTCCCTGTTCGGTGCTTCTCATGTGGAAAGGTCATTGGTGACAAGTGGGAAGATTTCAATAGGCGAGTCGAGATCGGCGAGAAACCATCAGAGGTACTCGATGATCTAGGCGTCACAAGATACTGCTGCCGAAGAATGCTTCTAGCACACGTTGAGATACTCGATGAAGTTCTCAGGTTCCACGAAGACAGAGACGTACCCGATCTCAGAGGAGGTAACTAATCGCAATGGAAGTTGAAGTAAACGATAATCTACTCCTACCCCAGGAAATCCTACTAAGCGCAGGCGTCCACATCGGAACAAGAATCAAGACAAAAGACATGGAGCCATTCATCTACAAGGTACGCCCAGACGGACTATTCGTCCTCGACATGGAGCAGATGAATGAACGAATCAAAATTGTCGCAAAGTTCCTATCAAGAATGGACCTCCACAAGATATGCGTAGCAAGCAGCAAACGCTATGGCGTAAACCCAGTTGACCAGTTCTGTGATGTGCTCGGATGCAAATCCTACACAGGCAGATTCACAAGCGGCTCATTCACAAACCCAGAGTACAACGACTTCTTCGAGCCACAGGCAGTCATCGTAACAGACAGCCTAGCAGATCAACAGATCGTCGAAGAAGCAGGTCAAGCAGGTGTCCCCGTCATCGCATTGTGCAGCACAGACAACAGCTTGAAGGATGTTGACCTAGTAATCCCAGTGAACAACAAGGGAAGAAGAAGCCTAGCAATAGTCTTCTGGCTATTGGCAAGGGAAATCCTCAGAGAAAAAGGCACACTCCCCACTAGTGGAGAGTTCGGTAAAACCATCGAGGACTTCGAAACCACCCTCTAGGTGAGCAATGTGGCCATCAGGCGACCAGCAGTTGCAGGCGCCTTCTATGCCGCCTCACCGGATAAACTAAAAAAACAAATTATTGATTCTTTTAATCACAGACTAGGCGCAGGTAGATTACCTGAACGCCAGTCTGAACGCGATATTCTAGGCGTTGTTTGCCCCCATGCTGGCTATATGTACTCTGGACCAGCAGCTTCACATAGCTATCTGGCTCTCGGTGAGCAGAAGCCTCCTGAGACTGTTGTCGTTATTGGGCCTAATCATACTGGATGGGGTACCCCTATCTCGATAATGAGCGAGGGAAAATGGGTTACACCCCTTGGAGAAGTCTCAATTGACTCGGAGCTAGCGGAGAAGATAATAGAATATTGTCCAACCGCTAGAAGCGATGAATCAGCCTTCATCAGAGAACACAGCGTAGAGGTTCAGCTTCCATTTCTCCAGTTTATCTACCCAGAGTTCAAGTTTGTACCCGTCTGCATGGGATACCAAGACCTAGATGTCAGCGTTGAACTTGGGGAAGCCATCTTTGAGGCATCAAAGGACAAGGAGATTGTGGTTGTAGCCTCGACTGACCTGAATCATCAGGAATCAAAACAGACCTCAAACAAGAAAGACCAGTATGTAATTGATGCCATCAAGGCCTTGGACGAAAAACAGTTACAGGAATCCGTGAAACGCCATAACATAACCACATGTGGTTATGGGCCTGTAAGCGCTACAATGGTGTTCTCTAAACTCCATGGAGCCACCAAAGGAGAGGTACTTTCTTACTATACCAGTGGAGATATTACTGGAGATAACTACGCAGTTGTAGGATACGCGTCAGCCAAGATAACAAGGAACTGAAAGACATGCACGTTGAAGCCTCAGCACCCGGTAAAATGATCCTATTCGGA
>JAOZIG010000044.1:0-7482 GCA_026014515.1 Candidatus Bathyarchaeota archaeon
GGTTGATGTCTTTGTAGCTAGTATCGGCGTTGGTGGTACCTTGTATGGTTTTGCCAAGGCGATGCGTGAGGTCTACCCTGATATCACTATCATCGGATTGGAGCCGGGCTCAGCAAACTACCCCATTAGTGAGGGTTATACTCGTGTTCCGGGTACCGCTGATGAGGTCTGTGGTGGTATTATCGAGGAGATGATGAACAGTGGAATCGTTGACAAGGTGGTCAAGGTCAGTAATGATGACGCTATCGCCATGTCTGATAGGCTCGTCAAGGAGGAAGGCTTGTTCTGTGGTATCAGCTCTGGAGCGAATGCTTATTGGGCGTGTAAGGTGGCTAAGGAGCTTGGTCCCGGTAAGAACGTGGCTACAGTGTTGCCTGATCACAGGGACAGGTATCTCAGCGAGAAGAAGTATACTACTTAGCGGTTCATGAACTGGTGGTCGTCTGTGACCATCTTCTCAATCATATAAGGGTCGATGTTGATCCTGAACCTGCTTATTCTTACTTTTTTGATGGCTTTTCCTGTTTCTTGGTCTACGTCGCTGAATACCCTGACGATTCCCGCTTGTTCCATGTCGTTGATGCGTTTCTGGACCGTGGTGTAGGGGATCATGGTCTCGTTTGCTATCTGTTTCATGTATTTTGAGCCATTCTTGATGTTGGCGATTATCTCCCATGTGTGACGCATGCCCAGTACCTTGAGTTGTGATTGAACTTGGGTTGCCTCAGCCTGCATCTTCTATTCCTCTGCTGGTGGTTTGTATAGGATTGGAGCGCCGCAATATAGACATCCCATGGTTTTGGGTACGATATGGTTACAGCTCTTGCATCTTGTAAGTGCTTCATGTAGCTCTTCAGTCGCTGGGGCTGGCTCAGTTATGAGCATGTACTCTTGTGCCATCTTTATCAAGTGCTTTTTCTTGAAATCGGTTTTAAGGTAGACGCAGTGACGCGTAGCATGGAGATGAGTGAAACTGGTTACATTGGGATTGTGAAGGAGAAACTGGAGCCCTTCCCATGACCATCTGATTCAGCCCATATCTCGCCACCGTGAAGATTCACGATACCCTTGCATATGCTAAGCCCGAGTCCAGTACCCCGTTGGACTCTTGCCTTTATGTCTGGGAATGGCTTGAATAACTTGGATATATCTTGAGGGGTTAATCCTTCTCCTTGGTCCCTGATAGTAATCAGGTGCATGTCATCCTCTTTCTCTACTGTTATTGTGATCGTGGTGTTTTTTGGTGAGTAATGTGACGCGTTGTTTACTAGGTTGATTAACACCTGAACTATTCTCATCTCGTCGCAGATGATTGATGTCTCAGTGGTTTGGATGTTGACCTCAAGCGTCTGTTTTTTATCAGTTATCAGGGGGGTCATTTCCTGTTGTATGCCATCCATCAAGTCCCTGATATTGACCCATGTCTTATTGATCACCATTCTCCCAGACTCGATCCGTTGAACATCCAGCAGGTCGTTACTCAAGTGTTCGAGGCGCTCAACATTTCGTTGAATAGCCTCAAGATATTTCATGAGTTCAGGGTCATCATGTTCTAATGTGATTAACTCAATGAGCTCAGAATATCCTTTGATGGATGTTATCGGGGTACGTATCTCGTGTGTGGCGGTGTTCATGAAGTTCGTCTTCATTCTATCTATCTCAACGAGTTGCTCGGAGAGTATTTTTTGTTCAAAAAGCTCCTGATTGAGCTGGGCTTTTGCCTCTTGTTCTCTTTTTATCTCTGATAGGTCTGAGGCGATCAAGCCTAAGCCGTTACCTACCTTGAATGCATGCATTCTGAGATACTCTATACCCGTGGGGTGGTCGAATACATCTATGGTTAATGATTGACCTGTCTCCAGTACATGGAGGTATTGGCGGTGCCTTTCAGAATCCTTAAGGCTTGGTTGTATATCGAAAAGGCTCTTACCAATCACTTCTTCTTGGGATAATCCGAACCTTTTAGCGCCTTCAAGGTTCATGTCCAGAATATTGAAATCCCTGTCCAGTAACACGAATGACTCCACAGCTGCATCACTGAAACGCCTGTATCGTTCAAGAAGTGCTCGCTGTACTTCTACAGATTGGAGTCTCTGTAATACCGAGGATACCTGCTCCGCGTAGACCTCAACGAGTTTCTGGTCAATTTCATTAAATGCATCTACTTTCTCGTTTTCTACGTTGATGACAGCGACGACTTTTTCATTGATCTTGATTGGAACCGTTAGCTCTGAACGCGTCACCATCTGCCCAAGTCCAGGCAAGAAGACGGGATCCCCTTTTACATCTGATAATAACTGGGTTTCCCCTGTATTCACGGCTCTTACTGTTACACCGGGGCCATTGAGGCTGAGCTTGAACTCTTGGTCTGTCGCTATTCCCCAAATATACTTGTGATTAAGAGTATCATCCTCAACGATCCCCATGCTTCCCCTATCAAAACCGATGGTCTGGGTAAGAGTCTCCTGTGTTATCTCAGCTACCTCGTCCAGTGTTACTGCCTTACTGAGTTTTGCTGAGTGTCTTAGCAGGGCTTCTAGTTTGGTTAGGTAGTTGATCTGCTCGGTGGCGTCGCGGAAGGCAATAATAAAGAATTTCTCATTTATTGTTTTGTCTTCATACAGTGTACCGTTTAGTGAGACATATTTTGTTTCTCCGTTTTTTGTCTTGAACTCGACCCTGTAATCAGCCACATATCTTTTGATCATCTCTTTGACGATTTTCTCTCTTTCCTTTGGATTAGCATATAATTGAATTATATTTGTTCCAACGAGTTCCTCAGGTTCATATCCTAGAATATGTGCCCCCACTTGGTTCAGGGATATTATCTTGCCATCGATTTGGGTCTCGATCCAGCCCTCTAATGTCGCATCCCTTAGAATATTGTGTTTTTCTTCACTGTTTTTCAGTTTTTCACCGAGCAGTTTTTGTTCTGTTATCTCCTCGGTGATTATCAAAACACCGGTTATTGATCCGTTTTCCCGTAGAAGATTGGCTCTTCCTCGCCCCCATCCCTGTTTCCCAGTTCTGGAAGTATACTGTGTCTCAAAAGTCTTGACGGGTTTACCCATGATCGCATCCGCGAAGAGTGGGACAAGTTTTGTGATCTCCCTTGGTGTGAGGAATCCAAGTGTAGTAAAGTGTTTTCCAATTATCTCTTCTGGGTTGAATTCTGTGAAGTTTGAGATAGCCTGATTGACGTATGTTACGAATCCCAGTCGGTTCACCACTATTACAGACATGGGGATTGATTCCACGATTTTTACGTAGAATCCGTCATTCTGGCCTGACATTTCTACTTGCGCACTTTATGCGTCATATATTAACCCTTATTTTTCTATCCGAGTATATCTATCGCTTATCTCTGAACTTTTTCATCTTTGGGAGGTTTTTTATCCCCTCTCTGAAGTTGCTTACACATGACGGTATCCCCGATTTACCCTTACAGCGCTAAGAGAAAGATGCATGTAGCCTTGTTTGTTTCAGGCTCAGGCACCAACGGGTTACAAATACTAGAGCGAAGCAAGCAATCTGACTCTAACTACGAAGTTACATTGATCTTCTCAGATGTAAAGGATGAACGCACCAAAAAGAGCGGCGATAAGATGTGCCGCGCCAAGGATATAGCAGAGGAGTGGGGTGTAGGCTATGAGTTCGTTGATATCAGAGATTTTTACGCTGAACATGGCCTCAAACGTACTGATCTGAGTATCAGACCAGATTTTGACCGGCTTGTATTGGAGAAGCTAGAGGATTATGATATTGATTTGATCGCCAACGCAGGGTACATGAGTATAATGACATCTGTTTTGCTCAATCGATACGCTGGTAAGGTGGTCAATGTTCACCCCGCTGATCTAACCGTGATGGATGGCGAGAAACGGAAATACGTGGGTATTCATGTGGTTGAGGAGGCTATCTTGGCTGGTGACAAGGAGATCAGGTCAACCACTCATATTGTTAGGGAAGAGGTTGACCATGGTGAGATTCTGGTTCTATCTAAGCCTGTTAAGATTATGCTTGAGTATAGTCTCGTTGAGCTTGAAGAGGATAAATCGCTGAGAAAGGAAGTAGTCTCTGGTTATCAGGACAAGCTCAAGGAGGGCGGTGACTGGGTTATCTACCCTCTAACGATACAGATGATCAGTATGGGACGGTTTGCGTTAGGTCCAGATGGGGTCTATCTTGACGGCGAGCCTGCTCCATATGGTTTTCAGTTGTAGCTCTTTCACATATCTCCCCACTGTATCGGGCTTGGTTCACTTTAAGTAACAAACAAGTGTGTCCATTGTTGCGATGACCACCCGTAGACCACTCGACCCACCAGCTTTCACGAGTGCTCTCCAAGTCTATGCTGACCGTGCAGAGGTTTCTAGACTGTCTACAGGGAGTCATCGCCTTGATCAACTGATTGGAGGCATCGAAGCCACCAGATTCTACCTGTTTTATGGCGGTGACGGCGAGAAGACCAGTGACAGGCTCATCTACAGGTTGATGGTGGAGACCATCAAATCCGGCGGCGACGTAGTGTATATGTTATGCGGGAACTATCGCCGGGATAGGACTAGTCTGGACTCTGAGATGTTGCTGGACTTGATTGAGGCAGAGGGTTTGGAGCCAGAGGAAGCGTTGAGTCATATGCACATCATCGGTGTCTTTAGTGAGGCGCAGCTCATGAACGCACCCAGCCTCGTGGAACAGGTCATGATCGACAATGATGTCAGATTGTTAGCAGTTCAACAGATAAGCAAACTCTTCTACAGTGAAACAGCCATCGGGTTTGAGGACCGCACAGAGTTCACAGGCGTAATCTCCCGCCTCAAGGAACTATGCACAGTACATGAAGCCGGATTGGCTGCCTCCTGTATGGCTAAGAAGCGGCGTAGCCTTCACCCTGAGCCCATGGGAGGTAGTTATCTAAGGCATCTTGTGAATGTGATGGTGTATCTAAGGGAGATCAACAGTGGAGAGGTCTCGGCTCAGTTAATGAAGCATTTTGAGAAAAGACGCACCGGTAGGCGCGTCAGTCTTGGGGGCGAGGAGGAATATGTTTTGGGAAGAATCACGAAAGACTCGATGAGAGGAAGACTACAGGAGCAGATGAGGCACCTGAAATCTGGTTACAGGGACGCCCTCAAGGATAACACCATGCAGACGGCTTTTGATACTGTCTGGGGTGACTGGAATAATGAGCAAGGCGCTATGATCTATGCTCAGGTGGTCTCTGCTCTGGACTTGTTGAACCTTACTGGTGTCTTGGCGAATCGCCGGGAGATTGAAAAGCTCAGAGAGCGTCTTGAGGCGTTGGAGAACCGGGATGAGGGTTAGGGGTTGGCTTCTTGATGTCAGGTTGGTGGATGATGAGGCCCACCTCTGGGTGAAGACCAATCAAGGACGCGTGATGCTCAAACAGAGATATTATCCCGACTTTTACGTGGTTCCTGAAAAGGTTTCTTTTGAGCAGTTTCTCGACTTGTTTGATGAGCACCCACATATCACAGCACTTGAGAAGACAACCCGATATACCTCGATTAGCGACACAGAGAAGAGCCCAGTAATCAGAATCACGGTAGACTCACCAATCCAGTACCGCCCAGTACAGCGCCTAGCAGAGAAATACGGTGAAATATACGACGCGGACTTGAGCCATACACAACGGTATATCGCTGACATGGAGTTGATCCCCCTTGCTGAGGTGATTGCTGAGGTTGATACGTATAACAGGATCAAAACCATTGAACAGGTTCCCCTTGAACTGGATGTTCCGCCTCCGCCATTCAAGGTGCTATGCTTTGAGCTCTACCAAGACGAATCACTATATTTCGTGACCTATGATGAAGGCCTTCAGGAGGATCAAGTATTCGCCGGAGAAGAACCCCTCAAGGATTTCATGGATTATCTCACCACGTATGACCCTGATCTCATCGCCTGTCTGGAAGCAGACCTAAAGACCCTATTCAAGCTCCAGAGCAAACACGGGTACCCATGTTTGGGCAATTATCAACACAAGAGCTTCCACCTTACAGAGGGAAGGGTTTACATTAACCTCCTCAATTACCGCCGAACAAGCCTAGCAGGTACCGTTGAACGCATCCAGTATACCCGTGAGGCTCCCCGTATCGGCTCAGAGTGGGCTGCTGGACGCGCCATAGAGAGCAGACAGTGCTATGAGGCGAGACGGCTTGGGTACTTGTTGCCGAGGCGGGGTTTCTATCAGCCGGTAATGAGTCTCAAAGAGTTGTTGAAGGAGCGGGATCATGGTGGTTTGATTTTTGCTCCTAGTGTGGGGCTTCATGAGAACGTGGCTGCGCTGGACTTTGAGAGCATGTTTCCCCACCTGATCCTCAAGGATAATATCAGCTATGAGAATATACGCGGTGAACGAGAAACCGAGGGGTTCCTGATTGACTTTACACGAGACACCCTCAGACGCAGACTCTACTTCAAACACCTCAGAAAAGACCTTGAAGACGATCCACAGATGTGGTTCTGGTGCGAGACTCGTCAACAAGCCCTCAAGGAGATATTGTTCTGTACTTATGGTTACAGTGGATGCTGGGCGAACAAGTTTGGTAACATGGATACTTTCATGGAGATCAACAAGGTTGCACGGCTAAACCTCGTTGAGGCAATGAACATCGCCCGCGCAGAAGGCTACCAGACACTCTATGGGAACAGTGACAGCTTATTCCTCCAGAAACCGGGGGCTACCAGAGAAGACTTCAACCTCCTCGCAGAGCAGATCAAAGCCAAACTAGATCTACCCATCACTGTTGAGAACCATTTCCGGTATCTTGTATTGTTGCCTCAGAAATCTGGGGAGGACTTTGGAGCCATCAACCGCTACTATGGGATACGCTACGATGACAAACTGGTTTGTAGAGGAATCGAGCTACGAAGACGCAACACACCAAAATATGTCTCAGACTTTCAACGAGAAGCTATTATGATGTTTCTCAGTCAATCATCAACCAGTGAAATACTTGGCAAAGGCCTAGAAGAGGTGGACAAACTCCTCAGTACCGCGTCACGTAAACTCAAACAAGGCTTGGTGCCTGTAGAGGAGCTTGAAGCCAAGACCATCCTCAGACGACGCCCCGAGAAATACAAGGCTAGACTTCCCCATGTGGCTGCTGCGGAGGCTATGGATATCACTGGTAATTCCGTTGATCGGGGTAGTGTCATCAGTTATGTCTATGTTGACTCTGAGCATCGTAATCCTTTCAGACGTGTTAGTCCTGCGGGGTATCAGAAGCGGTATGATGTGAAAAAGTATCAACATTTGCTTGAGGAGGCTCGCAGAAGTATACTGCTTCCTTTCATACGTGAAGAGGAGAAAAAATCCGAGTCTGTGAGTCTCGATAAATGGTTTGAATAATTTCCCATTTTAGCTACTATATAATAGTTTTATTCTAATTATTGATCAGAAAACCACGGGATTTTTATTTCATGTAAGGTAAGAAGTTAAGATATGGGTTGACG
>JAOZIG010000044.1:7492-8017 GCA_026014515.1 Candidatus Bathyarchaeota archaeon
CGCTGAGAAGAGAGTTAACGGACAACGATGTACGGGGGCTCGTCAGAGACTCGCTAAACATCATCAGCAAGACCCAGAGAAGCCTTAACCTGCCAATTATGCCCAACTTAGCAACCACAACAAAACGTCTCAAACAGGGCAACTTCAAAGCCATGTACATCAACAACCCAAAAGGCAAAAACTATAGCATGGACTTTGGCAGCTTCCAGCCACCAGCTAGCATATTCCTAGACAAAAGACTACCCAGCAGCGACCACCCCATGAATATGCCAGATTTCGCTGATACCATGACCATGTACAGCGCTGTACACGAGATTATTCACGCTGATGATCATGTGGGTGGAGACCAGTTGCTCATCGCCACGGTGCGTCATATTCTCAGAGAACACCCTGACAAGCTTGAACGGAGCCTCCAGATAATCATAGAGGAAGGCGGCAACACTGTCATCAAAGACTATGAGGACCTTGCTAGTCTGTGGGCTATCCAGTACGTGGATATGGTGACCCATTACAGAAGCTATGTTG
>JAOZIG010000066.1 GCA_026014515.1 Candidatus Bathyarchaeota archaeon
TTCTACTTGTCTCAGTATTCAGCGGATTATTCACGGGCATCCTCTTTTTCAGAGAAAAAACCAGCTTCATAGAGTTTTTCAAACTTGGAGCCTTCAACATGTTCACAGTTTTAGGACTCGCATTTATGCTATACTGGGTTGAGTTCATAGAGATACGTGGTAAAACTAGGTGGATTCTTACAGGTGAGCATGGCGTTAATCTATCAAAACTAGTCTTCATATCCCTCTATATGGTGGTTTTTCTGTTAACCTCAAACTTCTTCATGCTGCTGCTGAAAATGTAAAAAAGATAGTTGGATTAGAAAAAGGTGGGCTGGTCCTCGTAGACGATCTTCGCAGGGTCCATCTTAGCTGTCTCCTCAGGTGACAGTATCTCGATTAGCTCATAGTCTCGACTGCCCATGCCCAGTTTCTCACCGTATTCGCACACAAGATATGGGTTTTTCCACGCTCCCCATATTTGCTGGAATGGGTGAAGATCCGTATCTGGGTCCAAGTTATAGCGTTTGATGTACTTGGGCACCATATCCGGTATCAACCCCGTCTGTTTGATGAGATCGAGTGATGCTTCCTCAACAGCCACAATATCCTTCCCACCTACTATACCGATATCAGGGACAACGATGGGTTGCCCGAATCCAGTGCAGTCACACTGTGGTGTAATATCCAGCAAATAGTTGAGATAGAATACCTTCTCAAGGTCAAAGGTCTCCAGCACCTTCTGAGTAGCGATAGTCATTAACTCGTGGAACGCAGCGAAGTTATCTGGTCCAAGGCTTAATGCACCTACCTCTTCGTCTGCTTTTAGGCATTCAAGGCAGTTGGTGTTTCGGCACAGATACCAGCTCATGTTTAATTTCTTCTTTTTCTTGTCCCATGTCATCGCCTTCATGGGGCAACTTGATGTCAGCTTCTCCACATGCTCAGGTGTGAGTTTCTCCTCATCAAACCATGGTACACTGGACTCAACTCCGTGTATCTTGTGCCATCTGTCCTTTCCACAGTATGCGCCGAGGGCTAGGTTCTTGAAGGCTCCACCGTAGCCACAGGTTCCATGCCCTTTCACGTGACTGACATCAATCAAAGCATCAGCATCATGCAATACGCCACCCATGTTCATGTAGTCAACTGTCCTGTAGTTGATCTCAGTCTTGTAGTGATACCCGTCCTTAATCCCTGAGAATGGGATAATTGGGCATCCACATGTCTCCTGTGTGTATCCTCTGTCTACCGCGTTATAGACCGCTGTGGGGTTGTCAGTGACGAATGGGTATGCTCCTACTTCTTTGAGCTTCTTTACTATTCTTCTGATGAAGAATACTGGTACTGTTTGGAAACCGTCCTTGAAGCCGAGGTGCATTTTGATGGCTACTTTGTCTTTTTTCTTTATGGTTGAGAAATCCAGTTGGTTCATTATCTCGTCGTGTTTGGCTCCAAGGCTGGCGAACTGTGCGCCTTGTCCATGCATTATTGAGCCATAGTATACTTTTGGTTTCGTCAAAACTGTTTCATTATTTTGAGACTGTGAGACATATTTAAATGTTTTTTATTATAAACAAATGTTGTTTATTTAAAATATTTGTTAAAAGAAATGTGTTAATGAGGCGCTTTTTCCTAATCAAAATTGCTTAATTCGAGGTATAACCTCGGAACCAATAACCCTGATTGGAGTAATCTCATGATCATTAACCATATTAAAAATCAATTGATGAACACCTAATCCCGCAAGCTCCTCACACATATCCACTACATCTTCAGGCATCAACCCATCATCAGCCACCTTCATAGGGCACAACAAGGTAACCTCGATCTCGTCAAAATCCCTGTTCTCACGTATACAGTGACGCCTCAAGACGCCTAATGTGTGAGTAAGCCTCTCCACCCGTTTCTCATAGTTCGCATAAGACCTATCCATGTAACCCTTCAGCTTCGGGTGAGCCCCAAGATGGAAGTTACAGGCATCACCATACTTTGCGACAAACTTCAGGGTCTTCTTCTCGCCGCTACCAGCGATCAAGATCGGTGGATGAGGTTTACTGATTGGCTGGGGGCTGCATACTGGCTCCTCTAACTGATAGTATTTTCCCTTGAATGGTGTCCGGTCATCGCTCCACATGTGTTTAGCTATCAGTATGTTTTCCTCAAACCTGTCAACTAGCTCATTCAATGAGGCGGGGAATCTTACTCCCAGCCCCTCTGCTTCACGTCTATACCAGCCTGAACCTATTCCCAGCATAGCTCTGCCACTTGAAAGAACATCCAAAGTAGTCACCATCTTGATCAATATACCCGGATGACGGTAGAAGCTACCAGTAACCATGGTCCCAAGTTTAACATTCTTGGTGACAGCAGCCATGTACGAGAGAGCCGTGTATGCCTCTAGCATGGGCTCATCAAAATCCCCATAACCTTGTCCTACTTGGAAAAAGTGATCCATCACCCATAGACTGGAGAACCCTGACTGGTCAGCTGTAGCTGCTATCTCTGCTAGTTTTGTGCCGATGTTTTCTGGGCTTCCCGGCCAATGGAATCTTGGGACCTGTAATCCTAACTTCATCATTTATTCACCGCTTTTCTTCCTGCATCAAGTGCTTGTTTCATCAATGAATTATTGTTCTTTACGGAGTCCATTCCAGATGTACCCGTCTGTAAAGTAGCAATATGTTCCATACCGAGATAAGGTATTAACGACTCAAGCATCTCAACAAGCTGTTTCGCATAATATGGGCCGCCTCCTGAAGGTATAGTATACACGATTCTTTTCCCCCTGAAAACACTGCGATCAATACCATACCAGCGGTCTATGAACGCCTTCATCTGAGCGGTAGGCCCCCACCAATAAACAGGGGTCCCCATAACCCATACGCTGCTTTCTTTCATTTTCTCAAGAACTGAATTGAAATCATCATCATGGGTGCATGTCCCTGTTTTCTGACACCCGTTACATGCATTGCATGGTTTGATATTCATCTCGCTGAGGATAATTTTCTCAACTGCTGCTCCTGACTCCTCTGAACCCTTCAACACTTGATCAACGAGTGTCTCCGTGTTAGCCCCTCTACGAGGGCTTCCAACAATTCCTAGAACTTTCTGTTTCATTTATAACGCCTATCCTTGATTCTTAGCCATTTCATTGTAGTACTCGTAGTTTTCCTGTATGAGTTCCCGTATAGGCAGATCATATGGACAACGGGTCTCACATTCCCCACATTGGATACATAACTCGGCTGTATTGGCTCGGTCTCCAAAGACATCAATTACTTTCTGCTTTGGCCAGAGCCTGAACAGGTTTTTCATGTAGGTTAATAGCCATATCTCGACCCCCTGGGGGCAGGGCATACAGTACATGCATTGACGGCAGAACCTGTTCCCCAGTTCCTCCTTGATCTTGTCCATTAAGTCTTGGTCTTCTTGTTGTAACTCTATGCCACTCTCAACGAGTTCTACGATCTGCTCTATCTCTTCAGCTCTCTCTATTCCCGGATCAGGCACCACGTTATCAAACTGAAGAACATACCCAATAGCCAGCCTAGCATCAGTGATATTTCCACCAGCGAAAGGCTTCATACCAATAAAACCAACATCATTGTCCTTGGCGCATTGTATCAGCCTATTATTTGCTTCTCTGGCGATAAAATTAAATGGGAACTGGACGGTCTCAAAGAGCCCTGATTCTACCCCCATCATTGCTACACCTTCATGGTGAGTTGAAAATCCAAGATGATGTATCTTGCCTGACTCAAGGGCTTCCTTAGCTGCCTCCATAGAGCCCCCTGGGGCAATTACTTGTTGGAATGCTTCCGGGTCTCGGATGTTATGCATCTGCCAGAGATCGATGTAATCTGTTTGCAGTCGTTTGAGGCTGGCGTCAATGCTTTCTTTTACTATTTCCTTGCTTTGCCATCTTCCTTTTGTAGCTAGGTATACCTCGTCTCTTCTGTCTTTGACTGCTTCACCTATCCTGATCTCGCTGTCACCATATCCGATACTAGTATCTATGAGATTGATGCCTAGGTCAAGGGCTCTATTTATGACCTTTTTCGCGTCATCCATTGATGGACGCTGAATAGGTATTCCACCCATCACTACCCTAGTCACGTTAAGCCCTGATTTACCAAGTCTAATCTTTTCCATTTTTCCTTCCCTTTATGGATTAGAATGAGTATAGGTTTCAGGGAGAAATAAATAAAGCTATTTGTTACATTATCACCACATATGTTAACTAATACAAACATTTGTTAGTATGTGGGAATTGATTTTATATTGCATACCCCATGAATATACCTGTGACATCCAGCCTCAACGATCTACTAGGACCATCCATATTCCTACTCATTCTCGATATGTTCCTAGAAAACCCGTGCCAGTGGATGAACCTCAGAGAAATAGCCAGACGCATAGACAAAAACCCCGGAAGCGTCTCACCAGTGATACCAAACTTAGTAGAACGAGGCATACTACAAGACTGCAAAGTAGGTAAGGTATCCATAGTCTACCACCTCAACGAGTCAAACCCAGAGGTAAAGGCACTACAACGACTCAAACAAGAACTGACTACTTCTTCTTAGCCTTGGTTTTTGAAGCAGTCTTCTTGGTACTAGTCTTCTTTTTAGTGGCTCGTTTCTTCTGTGGTTTTTCGTCTTCTTTATGCTGTAGACGTTGATGCTGTTTCATGCCTTGTTCGCTATTGAAGGTCTTGCCGCAGATTGGACAAGGTACTGCTACTGCCTCTAACTCGATGTTTTTGCCCATAAGGTCTTTTTGAAGCTGTTTGACTAGCTTTTCTCCTTCGGCGTAGCCTATTTTCTTGTCTGTTTTGATCTTTATTCCCACTGTGAGGTTGAAGTTTCTGAACTCTTGGTCGTCTCGCTCCAATCCGACAGCGTTTACTACGCCTAGAATCTTGTCCTCGGTTGCCATCATTTCACCAATAGGGCGTCTACAAAATAGGTGTCTACATGTTATAAAATCATATCCATAATAATAGGACAATCCACCAAGGTGAGACAATTCTTGTCTCAGGGCTAAGATTGTTCTTGTTCACGTTTTCCGTAGCTGACCACAAGATCAACAAGCTTCTTGGAGTCAATCTCGGCTCTACTACGCCAATCAAGGAACAATATTCCCTGCTCGTCCTCTCCAAGATACCCTTGATTGATGTAACGATCTATGTTGAGCTTTACTCTCCACCCGGGGAGCTTCTCCTCAAGCACCCGTTCTACGTCTTGTCTTGGTGATTTTCCTTGTTTGCTGATAATGTAGGCGACTGATACTACCAAGCCTGCGATGTCGTCTATTCTCCAGCCGATGGTCTTGGCTGTCTTCTGGTCTACTGTTCCACGCATGGTGATGTAGTATCGTGCGTCCTGTAGCTGCGCATTAGTGGGTTCTAGTATGTCTGGGTCGTCTATTACCTGTGTTACCTGTAGGTCCAGTGGTTGTAATTGTTTGTCAAGCACTTCTAGGACGTTTTGCCAGTCTGATCCTAATTCTTTTCGTAGTTCCCAGCCTCTTACGCCTGGTAGCTTGTGGTGTGTGAAGAATAGTAGGTGTACTGCGTCCTTGAGTTTCCGTTGATATTGTTGCTGTGCCTTGCTCATTCGTTGCGCCATAGTTTCCACTCCTCGTAATCAACTAGTACTGAGAGGCTTATCTTTGCCTCTTCTGGGTTGGGTTCCGGTGTTTCCTTGTGTATGATGGTGTACTCGTCCATCATACGGTTCCAAGACGCGTTCGCGTAACCATACCCCACCATAAACACAGTGAGATACGCCCTGTAAACTGTCTGCTCATAGGTGTCTGCACCAATCCAGTCCCAGTACTCGATGCTTCCACCGGGTCCAACGCGTTCACCTAGTTCACGCCAGAAACCCTCAATAACATCAGTGAATCCCTCTTCAGGTAAATATCCCAATAGACGTGCCTCGTCTCTTGTGGCTACACCTGTCTCGCGTTCTTCTACCTCTGAGTCCTGCCAACGTTCTGCGAATGGTACTAGGTCTCCCCAGTAGCTGAGGCTCGCTGCTAGTGTAGCTGCACTCATCTGCTCCATCTCTACAAGTGGGTGCCACGTGCGTAGAAATATGTCAGCGATGGCTCCGATATCCAGTGCCATTAGGCTCTGGCTAAGCATGAAGGGGTCCTTGTAGAGTGTGGTGGACTTGTGTTCGATCCACTGGTTTTGACGCTCTAAAACGAGGCTAAGTTCTTTTAATGCCTCAGCGTCTAAGCAAAAGTCCCTTGGGTCCTTGATATCTGGGTAGTGTTTCTGGATGACACTCATCACGTAATCGAAATCGATGTCAAAGGGCTCTATCTTACCACTCTGAACCATCCTGCATAATCCGATGACGCTCTCAAGCTCACTCATCTTATGCCTCCACTATCCTCGGCTCAGATACCGTCTCGGACTTGTGCACCATGACGATGTGAACATCTTTTCCCTTGAATGTGACTTGGCTCGGTGTGATTGCCATGTACTGGTCTTTGGTGCCCTCCATTGTCTGGACTATGAAGTCGCTGACTGCTTCCTTGTTCTGGGGGTCCATGTGTAGGTCGAACTCGTCAACCGCCCTGAATGGGCTGATGACATTCTGCTGAAGCGCAAGTAGGAAAGCCATAACGCTGCTACTACGTTCACCGCCACTGTGAGTATAGGGGTCGAGTCTTTGTGGTGCTGCTCCCTTGAATCCTACGTATATTTCTAGTCCTGCTTCCTCGATGTCGTGGCTATTGATGAGTCTGGTCTCGCCTGTTGCTTGGAGTTTCCTTAGCAACTGCTTGTACCTGATGTTGACCTCATCTAGGAGGTTCTCTGTTACCTCACGCCACTTCTTGTTACGTTCCTCTATCTCTTGGAGTATCCTGCGGCGGTTCTCACGTACTTCCTCGATACGTTGCTGTATCTCTTTGAATGTCTCGTTATAGGTCTCGTACATTTCCTCGGCTTCATCGGGTATGTTTGCCATTCCCATGAGGATGCCTTGGGTCTTTCTGATCTCGTTGAGAATCTCCTCACCGGTTCTGCCTGTATCGATTCTGGGTCCTCTGATGAGTGCTTCGGCTTCTGCGTCTTTTAGGTCACGGTTTGCTCTGTCGATCTCGCCTTGTAGTGCCTGTACTCTTCTGCTTAGACGTTGTCTTCGGTCTTTTAGTAGTGCGAGTCTGATTCTGCTGTCGATGTATTGGTCGTTTGCTTGGTTGATGTTTCGTCTGAGGCTCTCAATCTGTTCGATGAGTCCTATTGCTTCTTCTTCTGCTTCTGTTAGTTGTCTTGTGTATGATTCTAGCTGTGTTTGTATGCTGGTTCGTTGTTCGCTGAACTGGGTATTTAGGTTCTCGTATGTCTCGACTTGGGTTTCCTCGATCTCGTTGAACAAGGTGAAGTAGTCGTCTAGTTTCTGTGGTCCCATCTGTAGCTGGTTCAGTAGGTTTTTGTAGCTGGTCTCGAAGTGGCGTTTCTGCTGCTGGCTGCTGAGTATGTTCTCATCTAGCTGTGTGATCCTGTCCTTGGCTGAATTGATGCTATATTCACTAACTCCAACGATTCTTTCAAGCTCTATACGCTTCTCAATAAGGTCTTCTCGTTCGGTGCGCATGTTTCGTAGACTGGTCTCGCTGTCTACGATGAGCTTGGTATTCTGCTCCATCTCCTCCTCAGCATCAAAGAGTTCTTTTTCTGTTTCTTGGAGCTGTTCTTGAAGTTTCTCTACTTGATGCTCTACAGCCATTACCCTGCTCCAAGCCATCTCCTGCTGTAGGAATGTCTGTCTTACTTGGAGCTGTTTCTTTTCTTGGAGGCGCTCGTTCTGTTCCCTCCAGTAGTTCAGTGTCTCACGAGCCTGATTCAGTAGGTTTCCGAGACTCTGTTCCTCACTAAGTACACCACTGAGTTTGCTTTTTGCCTCTATTACGTCCCTGCGGAATGAGTCGAATCCGACTGCTTCTTCTAGGATTTCTAGTCTTTCTTTTGGGTTG
>JAOZIG010000312.1 GCA_026014515.1 Candidatus Bathyarchaeota archaeon
GTCTACACCATAGGCGTCTTGACGGGCACCCAGAGTATTCAGCAGCTTGGTGGAGCTGGACCGGATACTATTCTGAGAAGTGTAGCAGAGCTACCAAAGCACTTACAGGAAAAAGGGTTAGTGTAGGGTTTCCTCGTTCTCGTCTATCCAGAAGTAGACCATCAAGAGGGGTATCATCACCAACCCTATCTGGATGAGGAAAGGTATCTCATGGTTCACGTTATCGTAGAGCCAGCCGCCTGATAGCTGACCTATTGATGACGCGATGAGCCTGAAGAATCCCTGACTACCGTTTATCTTGCCTCTGTGTTCCTTGGGTACGAGCCCTGTTTGGAGGCTGCTTATGGCGCTGTTTGATAACACCATTAGAACTCCAACGAGTATAAAGGCAAGAAGGACCCGGAAGAAGTTGCCGTTAATGAATAAGAGTATGACCACAGCCCATAGCAGGAATGAGACCATGATGGGTTTCTTCTTACCCACCACATCAATGATCTTTCCACTGGGTATGGCGAGGATTATCATGGATACCGGCATCGCGGTCATGATATAACTGAGCTGTAGCTCGTTTATCCCCAAGTCTTTGACGATGTATAAGGTGAGGACAGGCTGGAAAAGTCCACTCGTAAAGTTCATTATTACATCAACAAGGAACAAGACGAAGGCTGCCCTTGGAACCAGTTTCCAGACATCAATGCTCTCACGCATACTCACCGGGTATGAGCTCATCATCTCGCCTAGATTGACCTTCTCAGGGGTTTCCACGGTTTCGGTTAGTCTGGTTCTGAGTAATCCGGCGATGAGGAAACCGAATATCACGAGCTTGTACATGAGCCGCATGCTGGGCACCAAGCCGTAGAGTGTGAACAGGTACCCTGCGAGTAGGGGGGCTGGTGTGGTGGATACGCTTGCTATGAGGTTTATGAGGCTGAACCCCATGCCCCGTTTCTCTTTGGGAAGTGAGTCGGAGACTATGGCGTTGAGCGCCGGTTGATATATCCTGCATACACCGGCGATAACGGCTCCAACCATTATCCACTCCCAGCTCGGAGCATAAACATAGAATAAACGAGCAAAAGCCGCGATGAAGGTCATGGTGGTGATAAGCCATTTACGACCATACTTGTCAGTAAAGTAGCCACCCGGTATCTGGACAGCGGCAGCAGCGATGGTCTGTACCGCGCCAATCATACCGATGCCCGTAGCGGTAGCGCCAAGCGCCTCAACGTATAACGGATAATAGGTGCCCGGTAGCTCAGTGAAAAGGTCCAGTATGAGCCAGCTAAGTATCATGATAAGAAAGTTGCCTTGGATGAACCCAAACTCGTCTCTAAGACGCTGTATGAGGTTTCCTTTGGGCTCAGGTTCTTCGCTCAAGTCGGGTCTACTCGGTCTTGATAGGCTCGCTGCGTAGTGATGAGGCTGGGTCTACTTGAATTGTGTCACTGTACTCGACGGTGCCTTTGATGTAGCAGCCCTTCTTGATGACTATCTTCTTTCCCCTCACGTTCTCGCATTGGACATTCTCAAGGGTAATATCATCCCCGATAATGTCAGATGTGACTAGACTCCCCATGTTTCGCCAGTCCTCGTGGCTCCTCAGAATGTTGATGTAGTCAGAGGTGATGCCATCTCGGATATAGCTCTCGTCTCGGCTGAGCCTTGCCTCAAAGGACTTTGCCTGAACCCTTCCATCGACCCTCATCACACCACTATACATGATGCGATCCTCAGAGACTAGGTCATCTCCAAACTCAATTGAGCCACTGGTCTCGATCTCACGTCCAATGACGCCACCATCCCTGACATGGGTGCTGCCTGAGAGCCTCGCATAGTCGGCTTTGAGGCTTTTACCGATCTTGATGCTGCCTGATTTTATCAGCTCCTCGCATTCCAGTGCTCCTTCAATGTGGGCTGAGCCGCTGAACTTGATGGTGTCTGAGGATATGTCGCCATCTATTTTTGTTGACCCACTGGTCTTGAGGTCGTGGAGTCTGAGTCCGCCCGGGATTGTGCTGCTTCCGCTTGTGCTTATTGAGTCTATGTATACGCGTCCTGAGCCTGAAATCTTGAGGGTTCCAAATCCGGGTAAGGATACCCTGCCTGAACCTGATATTCTTGTGTCGGGTAATTCACTATATTCCATCTTATTCTCAATAAATTGTCAATGAAATTTGCTTTTAAACCAGACTCACCAGTCATACTCAAGACTTGTAGTCACAACTTGTTACTACTCGTAAGGTGTCTCAGGGTTGTGTATCCTTAGATACGTGTACACGAAGCCAGCGGCTAACATTACAGACTGAAGAACCCATGGTAGACGGGGATCAATGTGATAGATGAAACCGCCAACAAGACTCCCCAGAGTTTTAGGGAAGAAAATTAGGAAACCAGACGCGAAACCAACACCAGATACACCAAGACTCATACCGCTTCCCAGTCCAGCCATTATCCTGCCTCTTATCTCTCTTGGGATGCTGTCTGCGAGATAGACCTGTGATGATATCCAGATGAACACGCTGCTCAAAGTGATCAATGAGTACATGGGTAAGGCGAGCCAGAAGCCCTGTGCCTGTGTGAACCCGAACATGCTAAAGACCCCGAGAGCTAACCCGAAGAGCATACAGTTACGGGCACCATAATGGTCAACGATCTCCCCGATAAAGAGGCTGAGTACTGCTCGAGCTACACCGCTCCATAACAGTATGATGCCCCAATCATAGGCTGTCAGGTTTAACGCATCTGTCGCATACAAGATCCAGAAAGGCAGAATCATGCTACCTAGGAAGCTCAACAACATGCTTACAGCGGTATAGTTTCGTACATTGTTCCACACCCAAGTGAGAGACTCGTTTGTGTTACGATAGGCTCTGCTGAATAATCTAGCTGGGTTCCAGTCTATCTCCTGAATATCGGTGATGGTCTCACGGAGGAAGTAAAGACGCATAATAGCGACTATGATGCCTACTATGAAGCTGAGGGTGAAACCGATACGCATCGCAGGTACAAGCTCAAACCTTGCGATAAACAAGCCACCAACATATGGGCTCAGTATTCTGACAAGGTTAGGTAAAGCGAAGTTAAAACCATAGAGGCGTCCACGTTCACCTACAGGGATGCTGTCAGCCATTATGGCGTTCATGGCTGGAACATAGAAGAGGCTCATACTCTGGTAGATCATGGCTAGTGCAGCCCACTCCCAGCTAGGAGCCCAGAAATAGATGATAAAACTGCTCACATAGACAAGCGTCGAAGAAGCGACAATACGAACCCTGCCTGATTTGTCAGCGATATAGCCGCCCACAGGGTAGAGTAGCATGGCTCCGAAGCTGCCTAATGCGTTGATTAAGCCGATGGTGGGTACTGATGCTCCGAGTACTCGCATGTATTCGCTGATGAAGTTGTCTATGTTGGTGTCGCTCATGCTCCAGATAACGCGGCTTATTGTTAGCACTAGCACGTTACGTGGGATCAGGCTCTTTTTTTCAGACTCACCCAAAAAGCGACACCGTTATGCATAGAACATCATTCGGACTATGATTAAACATTACTCGTATAGAGTATAGAGCTGACGTCTATACCTGTACCTTCTCGGGGTCCTTGAGCCACATCAAAGTCATAATGAGCCCAATAGTGAGGAACACTGTCTGCAGTATCCATGGAAGAGCCGCATTATAATCGTAGATGTAACCGCTGATGATACTACCTATGCTCATGGGTATGAATACAAGGAAACCAGAGCTATATCCGCCGCCTGTTACTCCGACGCTCATACCGCTGCCTAAGCCAGCCATTACTCTTCCACGCATCTCCCTTGGGATGCTGTTGGCTAGATATGCACTGCTTGCGATCCACATGAACGCGCTGCTGATGACCAACAGGAAGTAGACTAACATGGCGGTCCAGAAGCTTTTCGCCAATGTGAACAGGTACATTCCAGGTATAGAGATGGCGAATGTGATGAGGAAACACTTCTTCGAGCCAATACGGTCAACAAGTGGACCAATGTATAGACTGAAGATTGTCTTACCGATACCACCTATGAGCATTATCACGCCAAACTGGTACTCGCTGATGCCAATTACCTCATAGCCAAAGACAACCCAGAACGGCAGTACTATGCTTCCCAGAGTAGCCATGAGCATGCTGACTATGGCGTAGCCTTTGATATTCTGGAATGTCCATTTGATGCTTCTGAAGGCATCGCCGTAGCCTTCTCTGATTATCTTGAATATGTCGCGTCCGATGCCTTCTCCCTGTATAGTCTCTTTGAGGTATCTTACTCTGAGGAATGATACGAAGAGACCGACTGTGAAGCTGATCATATAGCCGAGACGCATTGCTGGGATCAACTCCATCCGGTCAATCAGCAAGCCACCCATGTAAGGAGTGAAAATCCTGACAGCGTTAGGAATAGCAATGGTTAATGCGTAGAGTTTTCCACGTGCCCCCGGTGGAATACTGTCAGCCATAATGGCGTTCAAGGCTGGCATGTAGAACAAGACGATGTTCTGGTACGTTACTGCGAGTGCTACCCATCTCCAATCTGGGCTGAACGCGAAGATCAGGAAACTAGAGACGTAAAGTAGAGTTGATATTCCAACGAATCGTGCTCTTCCAGCCTTATCCGCGATATAACCGCCAAGTGGGTAGAGTATGCATGCTGCGATGCTGCCCAAGGCGTTGATCCAGCCTATCGTTGGCTTGTCACCACCTAGAGCCAAGATGTAGAGGCTGAGGTATGGGTAGACAAGGGCGTCGCTCATGCTCCAGAGGATGCGGCTGACCGTCAATACCAGCACGTTGCCTGTGAGTAGTTCCCGTAGGGATTTGTCTGTCTGTACCGCTTCCACCGCCAAAATAAGCACCAAGTAATTTGGATTCAGCCTTGTTAATCGGATTTAAAGATTCCCAGCATGGGGAAACGTGATATTCCCAGAAGGCACCCACATATTGTTGATAGATTTGGATGATGAGTACATACACCCATATATCCCAAACTCGGTACCCAGTATCAAAAAAGAGATGCTGGAAGCCATCGGTGCAACGAGCACAGATGAGCTATACGCCGAGATGATACCAGAGAGGCTCTTATTGAACCGGGAGATGAGGCTCCCAGACGCTCTCCCCGATGAGCTTGGGCTCAAACGCCACGTAGCTGGAATCCTAGGCAAGAACAAGACCACCGAAGACTACATCAGCTTCCTAGGAGGAGGATGCTGGCAACACTACATACCCAAGGTCTGCGAGGTTATCCAGAATCGTAGCGAGTTCTTGACGGCTTATGCTGGTGGCGTCTACAGTGATCAGGGACGATATCAGGCAAACTTTGAGTTCCAGAGCCTCATCTGTGAACTATTGGGAATGGAGGTCTCGGGGCTACCCACATATGACTGGGGAGCAGCAGCCGGAAACAGCGTAAGAATGGCGTCAAGACTCACAGGGCGGAAAGAGATACTTGTACCAAAAAACATGAGCCCAGCACGACTCAGCATCCTCAGTAACTTCTGTGGCTCAGTAGACCCTAATGGTGATATCAAGATCACTCAGGTTGATTACGAGGACGAGACAGGCAGAGTAGACTTAGGTGATCTAGAGTCCAAGCTAGGCGAGGAGATCGCCTGTGTCTACTTTGAAAACCCCAATTATCTGGGTGTTATCGAGTCGGAGGGAGCCAAGATTTCCGAGCTTGCTCATGCTTATGGTGCTGAGTCTGTGGTGGGTGTTGATCCCATCAGTCTCGGCGTCTTGGCGTCACCAGCAGAGTATGGCGCGGATATTGCTTGTGGTGAGGCTCAGCCTCTGGGTGTTAGCATGTATGCTGGTGGTGGTAGCTGTGGGTTTATCGCTTCAAGAGACGAGGAACGATACGTCGCAGAGTACCCGTTACGGCTGTTGAGTATCGCACCCACCACCGTTGAGGGAGAGTATGGTTTCGGTCAAGCTCTCTATTCAAGAACCAGTTATATGGCTCGTGAGAAAGCCAAGGACTGGGTAGGAACCACTACCGTTCTATGGGGCATTACGGCAGCGGTCTACATGAGTCTCCTTGGACCCACGGGGATGAAGGAGCTTGGTGAGACTATCATTGAGAAGAGCCACTATGCGGCTGAGATACTGGATGATATATCGGGCGCTGTTGTGCCTTATCGTGGTTTCTTCAAGGAGTTCCCAGTGGTGTTCAGCAAACCAGTAGAAGAAGTCAACAAGCAACTGCTCAGACACGGGATATTCGGTGGAGCACCTCTCTCTGATTACCCTGAGCTGGGTCAATCAGCGCTCTACTGTGTCACTGAGATGCATAGCCTAGAGATGATAGAGCGATTAGAGTCCGCGTTGCGGGAGGTGCTTGCATGAAGATAAGAGAATATCACGCACCACGATGGAACGAGGCAATAATACATGAGCTCAGCACACCCGGTGAAAGAGGATTCATACCCCCACGATCAGAACAGGAGATCAAGAAACGAGTAGGACAAGGATCAAGCCTCATACCCGACTCCATGAAGCGGAAACAGAAACCCGATCTACCTGAGCTAAGCCAAGCACAGGTACTCAGACACTACCTGCGACTTAGCCAGATGACCCTCGGTATGGAACTGGACATTGATCTCGGTGTAGGCACATGCACCATGAAGTACAGCCCCAAGATCAATGAGGAGCTAGCTGGAATGATCAAAGACATACACCCAATGCAGCCAGAAGAGACCATACAAGGACTCTTAGAGCTTGCCTATGAGTTCGGTGATGTCTTCCTACGGGAGATCAGCGGCATGGATGCTTTCACGTTCCAGCCACCGGGAGGCTCAGCCGGGTGCTACAATAATGCGTTGATCATGAGGAAATACCACGCAGACAGAGGCGAAGCACACCGTGACGAGGTTATCACCACCATCTACAGTCATCCATGTGACGCAGCCACACCAGCCACGGCAGGGTACAAAGTAATCACCCTCTACCCTGATCCTGAGACGGGTTTACCTGATACAGAGGCGTTGAAGGAGGCAGTTGGACCAAGGACCGCTGGCTGCTTTATCACAAACCCGGAGGACATCGGCATATTCAACAAGAACATTGACGAATGGACCAGCATCATCCATGACGCTGGTGGACTCTGCAGCTATGATCAGGCGAACGCAAACGCTTTGCTTGGAGTCACTCGTGCACGTGAGGCTGGTTTCGATATGCTGTTCTTCAACTTGCACAAGACTTTCAGCAGCCCCCACGGTAGCAGTGGACCCGGTTCCGCTGCGGTTGGTGTAACCGAGGAGCTTGAGGAGTATCTGCCTGTTCCTGTGATCATCAAGAAAGACGGCGGATATGCTTTGGACTATGATCGCCCCAAGAGCATCGGCAAGATACGGGACTTTATGGGAAACCTTCCCGTGGTGGTACGTAGCTATGCTTGGTGTATGGCACTCGGAGCCAAAGGCTTGAGGGCAGCAGCAGAGGTAAGCATGCTCAACAACCAGTACCTCGTTGAGAAGGTCAAGAAGATCAAAGGAGTCTCGTTAACCTATCCGGCTAAGCGTGTTGATCAAGCTCGTTGGAGTCTTGAGGAGATGAAGGAGGAGACAGGTGTGGGTATCTCTGATGTCAATAGACGCGTTGTTGATTATGGTATCCAGAGCTACTTCATGAGTCACCACCCATGGCTGATACCAGAGCCCTTCACACCAGAGCCAGCCGAGACCTACAGCAAGGCAGACATCGACTATTGGTGTGCCGTGTTGGAGAAGATTAGCGAGGAAGCCTACAGTGACCCTGAGCTTGTCAAGTCTGCTCCACATAATAGCAGCATACACAAGATGGACTGGGATGGCTTCAACGACCCAGACAGGTGGGCGATGAGCTGGAGAGCATACAGGAGAAAACAATGATGAGGCTTGAAGGAAAACATGCAGTAGTAACAGGTGTCATGCAGGGAATCGGAGCGGGCATCAGTAAGGT
>JAOZIG010000201.1 GCA_026014515.1 Candidatus Bathyarchaeota archaeon
TAGTCGATTTTGATGTTCGATCAGTGTTTCTTGAATTTCCTTCTAAGACCTGCGACACCCACTAAGCCGGTCCCTAAAAGCAGAATGGTCGCTGGTTCGGGGATTGGTTGAGATTCCGTGACAGCGAGATGAACGTCTCTGCTGGCATAATCGTCGTTTTCACCATCCTCTTCATCCATGTTACCAGCCCATAAATCTATCAATTTCATGCCTACGTCATATGTCACCAAAAGAGATGGAATGGTTGTGGCCTCAGCATGTCGAGGTTCAGGAGGCATGTCCCATCCCTCAATATTATAAATAATAGCACCAACGGCACCAGCTGACGCTGCCATGTTTACCTTGTGGCTGAAGTAATAAGAACCGCGCTGAATGAGTGCTATGCTACCGATAGGAAAATTTGTATAATCGATAACTTCGCCACCATAAGAGGCTACTAACTGGATAGGAGCCGTTACATCCCCAACCCCCAAATTATAAGTACTGGTAAAAGTCACGAAATCTGTCCCTTGAGTGAATGCTTGATTTGGATCAACAATTTCGAGTGTCCCTATGAGTGTACATTGACCGGCTACTGGTGCTATGAATATGACTGCGAGAATGATCAGTAGACAAAATATCTTGGCTCTCATCATTGATCCTCCTTATTAGTAGTTGCTTTGTGGCTACTTTCTCACAAAGAATTTCCTTCTCAAACCTGCAAATCCAACCAATCCGGCCCCTAGTAAGAGCATGGTCGCTGGTTCGGGGATTGGGGTTACCTCCAGGCTCAAAAATGTATCTCCTAAAGGTACCTCTTGGGTGTTTACGAATATCACTTCCTGTATACTGTCACCATTGTGATCCAGGGACGTGACGGCGGCGCCGATTGCAAAGTAATCGCCAAGGGCGTTGTTTACATCCAAAAGGGCATCCGACCCCAAAACAATATTGAGGTAGCTTCCCTCGTCAGCCTCAGTAACAACTGTCGAGCCATAGATGTCACCTGTTCCGAGGTCGTTAAAAATATCCGTATTCATTATTGTCCCGCTGTCACCAATCAGACCCGAAATGGCAGTGTTGAGCACATCATATAGCGTATAGGTTTCACTGCTGTCCAGGGAGTCATAACCAGTCTC
>JAOZIG010000542.1 GCA_026014515.1 Candidatus Bathyarchaeota archaeon
GCTAGAAGACGATGAACTAACGCTTTCAGAGGAGCTACTGCTAGAGATACTTTCGCTTGAGCTACTAGACGATATCGACTCAGAGCTGCTGATTGACTCAGAACTGCTTGAACTGCTTACTGATTCGCTTGACGAGGAAGATGATAGGCTAACCGATTCGCTGGAACTGATTGATGGATTTGAACTGCTACTGCTATTTGAGATTGATTGTGAAGAGCTGCAAGACGAGCTGGAGCTAATATCACCAGTATACAATACCTCAACATATTGCTGCGTAATCCGAGCATTGCGAGTGTCTGGAACATTGAGCACTTCGACATACTGCTGCGTAACACGGGCAACTGGGATCCCTGCTGTGATGTACTCAGTAACATTAGCGTCAACTACGTCAACATCGCCTGTTTCGGTAAAATCCTCAGACCAATAAGGCGTTTCTAATGGCAGAATATAAGCGGTATAAGCCTGATCGTTTCCAACCTCAACGCCTGTAAAATCAACCGTACCGCTGGAATCAACCTCCTTGATCTCATCATTGAAGTCTATCCGTACTGCTGCATAAGGGCTATCGTCAGCGTCATAGATACAAACCCACTCAAGCTCAGGGGTTATACTGTCGTCTGTAGTTTCTAAAGTAGCCTTGTACCACAGATATTTACCGGTGAGGTCTGCGGGGAGGTTGGTAATGCTTGAGCCGTTTGTTTGCTCGTACCAAGTGGAGGGAGGCGTTGAATCGCTGTCGCTTGTGCCTGTTTCGATAGTCACGGTGGTATCATCGGGTACAGTCTCGTCCCACTTGATTTTTAAATCAGGCCCCGTTGCCCCGTAAGCGCCAACATCAACAGCCTCTGAAACTTTATTACCTGACGTTTCATAATATGTAGCACCTAAATATAGCTTCCCAATCCCTACATAATTAGCCCTATACCCATCTGTGATTTCAATTCTATAATATTTATAAGCAGTAGCGTTTTCAAACTCAAACGATACTTCAGTATCTTGCACATCAGATTCAAACCCGCTGGTTTGTGTATCCAGCGTAGTCCAGTCTGATTCATTATTACTTCCCTTTAAAGTCCAGTCTTTAGGAGTAGATGGTGTTGTATGATTTC
>JAOZIG010000389.1 GCA_026014515.1 Candidatus Bathyarchaeota archaeon
GGGTACCATTCTACACCAGCGCTGTATAGTTATACTGGGATCAAAATAGTCGAGGAGGCAGACACATGTGAATCTACAGTCTAGTTCTTTCATAATTGCTGTTCTGTGCATCCCGTCGAGTACAACATGTGTTCTTCTGTCTACAAGTATGGGCGCTGATTGTACTCCGTCGTGTTCGATGCTTGCTTTGAGCTTGTTGAGTCTGTATGGGATGATTTCCTCATGGATCAATAGCATGTCTGTCTCAACGAGGGCTATGTCAAGTCTTAGTCCCTCATGGTTTATGGTGTATGCTGCTGGGGGTTTAGACATCTCAAACAGTATCGTCTAAGATGCTATTAATTTTAACCTATAGAATGTGGTATAAGGTAATTACTGGAACTCTTGGAGAGCCTCTTCGGCTTCTTCCATCGCCTCAGCCAGCATATCTGCTTTAACGACTGTGGTGATGTATCCAGCGATTTTGTTTCTTAGTTTCTTACTTACATCGAGCCCTATCTCGTTGAGGAACTGCTTATTGGGCTCAAACTCTGGCTGGAAGCTATACTCGTATTTATCTAATAGCTCCAGACTGATTCTTTTTACCATCTCTGTACGTACTTTTCCCAAACTGACGCACCGTTTCTTGCCTTTGATACCATCAGTGCCGCCCTTTTAAACGTTTAGGCTACGGGTGTTCCTCTATGCGTATCGTGTCCAATACTATGGTAGTGTTTTGCCCCAGCAATATTCCTCTTAATTCTAGGTCGTAGGCTATCTCTGGAAGGATGAAATTTAGCTCAATGCTTGTCCATGTATCGTTCTTTAGCATCGAGTCGGTGAGGTAGACACTGTTTAGGATTGTTTGATTATAGTATGCATCGAGTTGTATTGTCTCGTTGAAGCGATTATCTGTTGTTTTTAGTGTGTATGTTACTGTGTAGTTGCCTTTTGGCACTATCTCGTATGGTCCATACCAGAGGGTTCGAGTCTGTATGCTCATGTTCTGGTATGCAAGTACAGTGCCTATGGTGCTGTTTGGGTCTTTTTGTTGTCGCATGTTCTGGGGGATTAGGTCGTTGTAGGTGTATGTGATGTTGAATGGCTCGTAGGTAATTGTTTCACCGGCGTAGTCTCGTTTGTAGAGGTAGACATTGTCGTAGAATGCTAGTAGTTGGTAGTTGCCTTGTCGGATGGAGGTGAACGCGTATCTTATTGTGTTGTGGGGGTCTGTTTCAAGGTCTAATAGGATGTACTCTGGTTCTAGTCTGGTTACCCAGTTGATGGCGTCCTTCCATGTCTTCACGTCCTTGTAGGTTGGGGGTATCATGACGTATGCTTCTTGTCTGTTTGAGAAATGTGGGAAGAGGTTGTCTTGGGTTAGTATTGACGCCGTTGGTGGGACCATGTCTATTATCTGGTTTATTCTGGTGGTTCTGGTGGTCTCGACTGGTTTCTCGTATGCGGGGCTTAGGTGCATGCCCCATGTGAGGGGGCTTAGGGGTGAGAGGCTTATTCCCGTGATTATGGATAGTATGGTGATTATTTTGATTGTTTTTTGGATGTCTTTGATGTTTTTTTCGTTTAGTAGCTGGTTTGTGCCGGTTATGAAGCCTGTGTATATGAAGGGGATGACGTATGCGCTGTACTGGAAGCCTATCCGATAGTATGGTGGATAGTTGCTTAGAAGTGATATGGCGAACCATGGTGCGGTGGGAAGAAGGTATAATGGTAGCTGTGATGCTGCCAAAAGATAGGGTGTGAACAAGCAGAGAAGGTATCCTATCTTGTTGTACCATTCAAAGTTTAATGCCTGAAAGACCTTAACAGGATGCGTTAGGGCATATATTGGGATTTCTAGAGGGTCATTTACGCCGAGGACCGCGTAGTGTTGTCCTGCTCGTAGGTGTGCCGGTATCTCGGGGTTATAGTAGTTGATTACCGTGCCGGAGATGAGTTTCCAAGCTATTGCAGTGGTCAGTAATAGAATGATGATTAGGTATCGTGTGCGTTTTGTCTCCTTTTGAGGCGCTCTTATCATTAATATTACTAAGAATAAGGAGTATGCTATCATAAGGTAGAAGACTTGCTCTTGTACTGCTAACGCGAAGTTTACCGCGATGATAAATGAGGCCCATTTTCTGGATAATGAATAGTATAGGACATACCCCAGTATCAAGGGTAGAAACGCTTGTACGTGGAAATCATATGAGTTTACTCCATGTAAAGCGGGGTTTAGTAAATAGATACAGGCTAGTATACAGCTTATTTTCTGGTTATGGTTTAGTTTTGCTATCTGGTAGATTGGGTATGCTGAAAGCCCGAGGACCAGTGATTGTATGAAGAGGAGAGTCTCGGCTGATTGATGGAGGTAGTATATGGGTATTACTGTGAATAGGATCGGGCTGAAGTGAATACCAAAGAAGCTGCCAGACTCGCTTAGATGCAGTTCACATGTATAGTAAAACATTCTGTCTTGGTTGATTGTAGTCCAAAAGCCTTGGTCAAATATTCCAAGGTCCCACGCGTAGGTTGTGAATGTGTTATGTTTGGCGATGGTGAACCAAGTGAGAGTAATGGTGTATATTGCAATTGCTAAGGCTATTATCATTTCATACTGGTTTTCTCTTATTTTTTCCCAGAAATCCATCTATTCAGATTCGAGTAAAAATGGATTTAAGACTGCTGTAACCGTTAAAATATCTTAAAATCTATATCGTTTCAGTAGATAAACAGGGTTTTTTACCGAGTTATTGTAGAAATCAAAAGCTTATTGATTTAAACGATGAAAAAGGCCGGAAATATGCCTTCTAAGCGGAAAGGCTCGTAAGTATTAAATATTTATCGAAAAGAAATAGGAAAATAGAAGGGAATAGGATGTCCAACGAAATAAAGACGGCACCGATGCATAAGCTAATCAAACGAGCTGGCGCAGAGCGCGTTAGCGAGGAAAGCGCTAATGCCTTGGGTGACGCATTAGAGGAGATAGGAGTCAGGATAGCAGCGGAGGCTATCGATTACGCTCATCATGCTGGCCGTAAAACTGTGAAGGCAAGGGACATCGAGATAGCTGCCAAAAAGGTTCTTGATCGATAGAATACTTGTCTCATATTTCTAATTATATTGATTACTTCTATTTTCAACTATATTTTTCATAATCTTGGTTAAAATCGCCTGTTTTACTACAAGAATTATTTCCTGAGGATAAGATATATCTTGGAGTCGAGATAGTTCTAGCACAAGATGCAGAAGTATTATAGCGACGTACTCATAGTCGGGGCTGGACCAGCAGGTAGTATGGCAGCCAAAACCGCAGCAGAGAGAGGCGTTGATGTAATTTTTATCGAAGAACATGAGGTACCAGGGACCCCGGTTTACTGCGCTGAAGGTTTAGGCTTAGATGGCATCAGGGCTGGAGGTCTTGAGCCAGTTCCTCCGTTCATAGCTCAGGAGATAAAGACCGCGCAGATTATCGCGCCTAATGGTATTTCTTTGGATATGACTTCTGAAAACATTACTGGATACACATTGGACAGGCAGGTATTCGATAAGGCTCTCGCTGATAACGCTGTTGAAGCTGGCGCGAAACTGATGACCAAAACACGAGCGATGGATGTAATCTGGGATAAAAAACAGATTATTGGAGTCAAGGCGCAAAAAAATGGTGAAGAGATTGAGTTCTATGCACAAGTGGTTATTGGAGCAGATGGTCACTGGAGTGTGATTAGAAGACGCGCTGGACTCACAAGATACTTCTCCGATTATCTTATTTGCGCACAGTATCAGCTTGGAGGTCTTGACCTAGAAGACCCTACAATAAACGAGTTCTATCTGGGTATGCAGTATGCCCCTGGGGGTTATGGATGGGTTTTTCCCAAAAGTAACAAGGTAGCAAATGTTGGTGTTGGGATTAGAATTAAACACCAAAAAGCGGCAATTGAATACTTGAAGGATTTTATTGGCAATGATCCAAGGTTTAGAAACGCAAAGATACTTAACAAGACAGGCGGAATCTGCCCTGTTAGTGGAACCATTGAAAAATACATAATGGATGGACTAATGCTTGTCGGGGATGCAGCAGGGATGCTTATTCCTATGACGGGAGCAGGCATACATACGGGTATTGAATCGGGTAAGATGGCGGGAAGGATTGCTTCTGAAGCAATTAAAGAAGGCGATGTTTCTGAGGCCCGGTTACTCAAGTATAAGGTTGAGTTTGACCAGAAGTGGGGTAAGCACATCAAAGAGAGCGGCAGAGTAATGGAGATGCTGGACAGATTTAATGACGATGATCTGAACACATTGAGCGAAATAGTCACAAAAGAGGATATTCTTGCTATGGCGAATGGTGTGAACGTCAAAGTAGCAATGGCTGGCATCGTTAAGCGAAGCCCAAGGAAGCTGATTCAGCTCATAAGAGCCTACCTCAGATAACCTATTCCTTTCTTAAAGCCTCAACTGGGTTCATTTTAGCTGCTCGCCAAGCGGGACTAGCACCTGATACTAGACTGGTTATTAATGCAAACATCACTGTAGCGAAACCAAGGAGAAGACTGATCTCGACAGGTAGCCCAATAAAATTGCCCACCAGTTTCCCGAGAATAAAACCAACGCTTGAACCAACGACCCCACCTATGAGTCCAGTATAAAGCGCCTCTGAGAGAAACATGAACAAAATATCCGTACTTTTAGCGCCAATAGCCTTCATTGTACCTATCTCTTTGGTGCGTTCGCTTACACTGATAGCCATCGTGTTGACTATCCCAATCCCTGCTACGAACATGCTTATCGCGGCTATTCCTCCGAGGACAGCCTGAATTGTACCTGTTACCTGTTTCTGGACATCAATAGCGGCATCAGGAGAGACCACGAAATAATCTTCACCGAGCCCATTTTCAAGTTCAGTTTCAACCTCAGCCATCCGATCCGTATCCTCAATATAGGCTTGCACTATCGCGCAGCTACCACCTTGCTCATACAACTGGTCATATGTTCGGAAGGGAATGGCTATGGCATCGTCAACATTGAGTCCGAACATTGTACCGTGTTCTTCAAGTATCCCGACTACTCTTAGGGTAATCTCTTTTTCTTCACCTTTTACACGAACTTCAAGTTTGATACGATCTCCAACAGCCACGACTTGTTCATCTTTGTTAGATGGATAGGCAATATTTCGTCCAATGAAGACTACTGCTTTATCGCCTCTGAGGAAGAATCTTCCTTCCTCCATCTTTACATCTTGATTAATATCAAGGAAATAGTCCCCAACACCTAACACAGTAACATCATAAGAATCACCTTTGACAGTAAAAGAGCCCATTCCAGACGATATCTCACTAATCAATGTGACCCCACTAGTAGACTCGATTATCTCCCGATCACGCCAACTGATACCTTCTTGGTTTAGAATCTGTGTAGCGCTTAGGGTTGATGCTGCATCTTCTGCCTCTTCTGGTACCACGAACAAAGTATTGGTACCAATGACTGCTAACTGGTCTCGTACCTGATTGTTCATTCCATCAGCTACAGATATCAGTCCAGTAACGGCGGCGCATCCTATTAGTATACCAAGAACATTTAGTGCTACTCGTCCTTTGCGTTCAAAGAGTCCTTCAGCGGACATTACTGTTATGTCTATTATTTTCAACGGATTTCCCCGAAGTGACATAGTAGAACTCTACCTAGTTTTAAAGTTTATTCAACTCGTTAACCTTAACACCTGAATAACTCACTATACAGCCATGATAAAGACAAACAAGGACAAGATCGTAAAGATCAGCGTTATAGGAGAAGTAGTCAGCCCAACCATGAGCACAGGAATCTACAGAGTAGGCGCTAACGGAGACCTCCATATAGTTCCTGGAACAGGCGGCATCACATACAATATCAGAGTCGGTGATCCCGCTGTTGGATGGATGGGAGACCACGTAGAACCAGGAGTAAGTGTCGAGAATCGGGTTAGTGATAGTAGGAATCCGCAGGGTCAAAGTAGGGCATTGAATGTGCTGAGCTGTATTGGAAACGAGGCTACAGTCGTGAAAGGTGACGCAAAAGGAGCCAAAGGAGTTGTCGTGGGTAAACATGGTGGAATCGAGCATGTTATGGTGGATTTCCAGCCAGAAGTCATGGAACAGCTTGTCATAGAGGACAGGATCATGATCAAAGCCTATGGACAGGGACTGCAGCTTCTTGATATCCCAGAGGTAAAGGTCTTTAACGTAAGTCCAGAGTTCCTTGAAGCACTTGACCCCAAAATTAAAAACGGGAAACTAGAGATACCGGTAACCCACAAGGTACCAGCGGCAGTAATGGGCTCAGGGTTAGGAAGAAATCATGTTTCTTCAGGTGATTATGATATCACAATGTTCTGTCAAGACACTTGTCAAGAGCACGGTCTCAAGGATATTCGTCTCGGTGACCTAGTCGCAATCATGGATTCAGATCAAAGCTATGGTAGAATCTACAGAAAAGGAAGCGTCAGCGTTGGAATAGTAACCCATTGTAATAGCTATGTGGCTGGGCATGGCCCCGGGGTGACAACATTGTTCACATCAACAAGTGGATTGATTGAGCCTGTGATTGACACTAGCGCTAATGTCGCTAAGATAATGAACCTTAGAGACGACCTTTAACCTAGTTTTTCCAGTACTTTTTTATTTAGGGTATAGAATAGTTCGGTACGCGCTCCTGTCGTCTAGTCCGGTCAAGGATTCCGGCCTCTCGAGTCGGAGATCCCGGGTTCGAATCCCGGCGGGAGCACCATTCTCAAACCTATCTACAGAGCCTTACGTCTAACAGAGTTGTTTTTCCGTCTCGTGTCTCCTTTATACCTCGATTTAGTGCATCTGGTAACTCAGCTGGATCATCAACGGTTTCTGAGTATCCACCATATGCCTCAACTAGTTTAGCGTAATCTGGGGTTGGTCCGCAACCTACTCCATAATAACAGTCTTGAGTTACTGAATGCCCCTTGGGGTAGTATCTTTGGTGTCCTTTCATAGCCGCATAACAGCTGTTGTTGTAGATGATGGTCATGAAGGGTAGGTTGTATTCTTGTGCTGCTCCGAATGCGGCTAGAACCGGGTTATAATTGAATGTGCCATCACCCTCCAAAGCTATGACGGTCTTCTCTGGTTTAGCTAGTTTGACGCCTAGGGCTACTCCCATGCCTTGTCCAAGACCTGTGTGGGCTACGGGTCCAGTTGCTTCGTATCTGGTGCCGGGTTGAGTCCTGTTGCTTTCAATATAGCTGTGGATGATGCCTCCGTGTGTGATAGTCTCATTAACTATCACCGTGTCCTCGTTGATGGCTTTGTTAATACAGTAGCTGAGCCATGTTGGATCGATTGGTGTCTGATCCTTGACAGCAAGTGCCTTTCTTTCTTGTTCAGCACGTATTTTCACGTGTTCTTTTTCCCATCGTTCTTTTCTTGACTTGATGAGTGCCCCGTTGAGCTTCTTTTTCTGGACCAACTCATTTAGCTGCGCTAGGACCGTGTACGAGTCCGCTTTAACACTGAGATCTGATGGATACCCATAAACAGGATACTTCATCTGCACTGGATCAGGATCAATGAATACGATCTTTGCTTTGGTTTTTCCCCTGATGCTTCCCGGGGGATACCATGGCGGCCAACTGCTGCTATCGATAACCAGTATCAGGTCTGCTTCCTTAACATAGGGGAGGATTCCTGTTCCCATGTGGAGAGGGTTATCCGTTGGGTAGTTCATGTACCCCGGTGTCTCAAAGACAGGTATCTTGAGAACCTCCGCGAGTTCGATAAGCTCTTTTACTGCTTCCGGATTTCTTCCGAGATACCTTGTGAATATCAACGGGTTATTGGCAGCTAAAATCATATCCTTGAGCTTC
>JAOZIG010000330.1 GCA_026014515.1 Candidatus Bathyarchaeota archaeon
CTAAAAAATTTAATTTACTTGCCATCGAGGAGGAACCCCAAAGCCGCTAGGATCATGGGTGAGGCGAGGGGGAGAACCACATCAACAAAGACTCTGAAATTATCCCGGTATAACCTAGCCGCCTCCACCGCAGGAGTCTCCACAAGCATAAAACCCACCATAGCGAGTCCAACCCCAAGCGGCAGATACGCCATAGTATCCACAAGGTAACTAATACCGAACCCATAACCCGAGAAACTGATACCTATCCCCTTTAGCAACTGGTTGACATTGGAGACCACCCCAGACCACACCAAAGCATGAATATACGGGGGAACAGGAGCAGTCAACAGAAAACCCCACTTAACCCAACTCCACGCCTTTCCCCTCTCATAGACCAGTTTACTTCCAGCTAATACCCCGATAACCGTTACAGTGATGGATACTGTTGATGCGAGTTTCAACGAATTGACCAGTAAACCGAATCTGCGCCCAGCTGGGAACATCAATCCCACTAGGCTAGGTTCTTGTACTACCCGAATTAATGAGTCTCCGACAAGATAGATTAGTGGGCTAAATAAGAAAAAAATTAAAATGAACTGGGGAACCGCTGCTTTTCCGTTTTTATTCCCCATCATAGTATTATCTGACAAATATCTCTGCCATTTCACTTTTAGCTTGCTCGATATAGCCGTATATTTCAACGTAGTTTACACTCATTCCCTTGACGCTGTTGGCGTCAAAGTATTCCTGATCTACCTCCAAGTCACGCAATGGTAACTGGAACCAACCCATCTCAACCAGCTCACTAACCGTCGCCTCACTTAACAAGTAATCAATGAGTAACTCGGCTTCCTCGCTGTTTGGTCCGTCACTTATCTTTGCAACGGTGTTTGGTATGAGTAATGTCCCCATCTCGCCTTCGCCTTGGTCTAGAAACACCATCTCAACTGGTGCACCTCGTTCAATGGCTCCGACGCTGTCATCTGTATCTGTGAGACCAAACATGATGCTGCCATCAGCCACAAGGTCTCGCACTACGCCGTTACCATCCACCACCCTGATCTCTCTTTCGTTTAGAGCTGTAAAGTAGGCTGCTGCCTCCTCTGGTCCGAGGATAGCATAGAGTGCTGCTACATGGGTTGCTGTTGTGCCGAAGATTGGATAGGCTATGGCGATCTGGTCTGCTGGGTATTTTTCGTCTAGTAGATCATAGATTGAATGGGGGTAGTCTTCTGGGTTCATGAGTTCGGTGTTGACGAGGCATACCCTTGCTCTTCCACCGAAGCCAGTCCAGTAGTCCTCTGGGTCAATGTATGCTTCTGGGATACCAGTTGCTTCTGGTGAGACGTATGGTGTGAGTATTCCTTCTTCTTTCAGTAATATTGTCTGGGCTATCTCGCCGTTCCACCATACATCACACAGGGGGTTATCCTTCTCAGCGATCAACCTATTCACAAGTCCAGTGGTTTTGGCTGCCTCAACATCGTAAACTGCCTTCACGGTGATGCCTGTTTCTTCCTCAAATTTGTCGAGGATGGGCTCCGAGAATATCTGGTCAACGGATGTATAGATGACCACCTCTCGTTTCTCCCTGTTTAGCGCCATGTAAGCTCCGCTAGCGATGACTATGATGAGTATGACTGCGATATACTTTGCATTATTCTTGAAGGACATGCACATTGTAACATGTCGCAGGTATTTATTTCTTTGACATAACCCCGAATATCAAGCCACTCGCCAATAACGTGGTCACGGCGATAGCGTAGAAGGTAAACTCGTATCCCCGGGCATCAATCAAGGCCCCCACAACCGATGTTGAAACTGCTCCCACGGTATTTCCAAACATGGTGACCAAGCCGAGTCCCATTGCCTTCAATCCGCTTGGGAGGCTGCTTGTGGTTGATGAGTATATGATGGGTGAAAAACTGTATAATGTGAGTCCAAGAACCAAGAGATTTAACGCAAGAATTTCGGTACCCGGAAAGACCACGAGGCTCAATAGAAACACCGCGCTCAGGGCTGATGCACCGCAGATGGCGTTCCTAGGGCCTGTCCTTTCTACAATCAAGCCGCTGCTCATCTTGGCGAATATTCCAGCAGCTGGTAATACCATGGACATGAATCCCGCCGCTGCGACTGTCATTCCTTTGAACTCTACTAGGAAGCTTGGTGTGAACGTGAATGTAGTGCGTAGCACGAGGTTGTAGGTGGCGTGGCTTAACGCGTATGGTACTAGAACCCAGAGATAATCCCTAAGCACACCCTCCTCTTTCTCAGTCTTCTCTGTGACCGCTACCTCATCACTCATCAATGCGAGTGTAGCGATTGACAACAAGAACGCTGGAAGAGATAACACCATGAACGCTGTCCGCCAACCCCAGACCGATAATATCGAGACCGCCACAGGGAAAGCCAAAGTGTTCCCTACGTTTGCACCTGATTCATTGAATCCTATGGCTCTACTCTGTTTGTCTCCGAACCTATCCGATAGCAACGCATTCGCCACTGGCAAATGTACCCCTTGGAATAACCCAACTAGGAAACGTAACGTGAATATGTGAATGAATCCCTGAGCATAAGCAACTAGGAAGGTTGATGCTCCGTAGCCTATCATGCTGGCTGCTAGTACTTTTCTTGGTCCGTATTTTTCGCTGAGGGTGCCGGCTGGTAGTTTGCTGATAATGTAGCCGATGAGGTATGCTGTCTCCAGTAGCCCTGATTGTGTGTGGGTGAGTCCTAGTTCTGTGGTTAGAACTGGTAATACTGGTGGGAGTACGCTGCGGGCTAGGTAGATACTAATCCAGCCCATCCATGTGATCATGAGCACAGTGTAGTTGTTATTCCACCAGCTTGGCTTCATAACAGGTGGATATGCTTTGGCGCTAGTTATTCTCTTCGATAAAGAGGGGGTTAGCAGTGCTCTTCTATGAGAGCCTGTACCTGTTTCTTTGCGTCCTTCATAATATCTTTGCCGTGGGTGTAGATGAAGACATCAAAATCATAGTTCAACAGTCTCTTCATTTCAGCAGTTGCCTGATTCACGTCAAGACAATATCGCTCAGGTGGAGGCATCAGGTTACTGTTTTCATCCCCAAAGATGGTGTCCCCAGCTATGATCGCCTTATACTTCTTCAGGTAGTAGCTGCTGTTTCCCTCGCTGTGTCCTGGGACATGGATTATCTCGATTCCACCACAGTAGGGAAGTACTGTATGGTCTTTGAGTCCCTCGACTTCTACGCCTACTGCTTCCTTGATGAGTGGTGCCTCAAGTTCATGGGCTTTCACTGGAGCGTCTGTGAGTTCTACGAGTTTGGGTAGGTTGTTGACGTGGTCCCTGTGTTTGTGGGTTATGAGAATGAGATCAACATTGCTCCAATCCTTGCCTATTGATTTCAGTTCTTTTCCAATGCCTTCGACGTGGGCTGGCGTCATGCCACCGTCTATGAGTATTGTGGCTTCGCTGCAGTCTAGTATCCATGACTCCATGCTGTGGTTTTTTGCCTCGCTGTGGTCGATGCTGTAGAGGTTCTCCAGTATTTTTACCATAAATTCACCGAAGAAATAGGATGGATTAGGGTAATTAAACCATAGTGGGGCTAGGCTTTACCCGCGTTTTCGGCGCTGATCTGCATAGCAGCAGTCGGATACAATGCAACGGTTGCCTTTGATCCGTGTTTCTCTTCCAGCATCTCTAATGCCTTATCCCATGTTTTCACCCACTGGCTGCCACCACCATAGTAGTACTCGTCAGCGACGGCGATTTCTGGTGATACACAGATAACACGGTCCATCTTCCAAGGCTTCTTGACATAGGTGGTTTTAGTCCAGCCTCTTCCACCGTAGTCTGTGCCGAAACGTCCGTTGTAGTGGTGTACTCTGCATCCTTCTGGTGTGTAGAGCAGGAACACCATGTCTCCGCCTTCTCTGACGCTTTCCCGTAGGATGTGGTATGCCTTGTAGCCCTCGTTTGCCATAGGGTAACCGTTACCGATTACAATGTCAGCGTCCTTGATTATCTCTGTCGCATAATGTTTTCGGGCATACTCTACGCCTTTTCTATGAGCCTCAATCACATCACCGCAGACGAGACCAGCGACATCGCTATTATTGTTCATAAATCCATTGATGACAAAGTCCAGTCCCGCCATTTGTGCCGCTTCCTCAGAGTCAAGACGTCTGATGTTCTCAGCTACCTGTCCGGGTCCAGTGCCTTCCATGATATTGTGGTTATGGGTGATGCTGTCTATGCCGGCTACGCCGGGTAGTAGCATCTTGCTTCCTCCACCGAAGCCGTATCCGAAGTGGGGCATCATGGCGCCTAGGCTGATCTTGAGGTCGCAGCTCATTACCTCGCGGTTGATGTGAACCGGTGTACCGTAGCTTGTTTTGCCGACGTATTCTAGGTTCTCGTAGCTGTTATGGTTGTAGACATGGTATTTCTCTGGGATGTCTGATCCCAGTTTTTTCTGGAAATCAAATAATAACCGTCCATGGTGGGCTCCTGTTGCCATCATGAAGACGATCTGGTCATGGCTAAGCCCGGCGTCATGCAGTATCTCTAGTAGTGCTGGTAGCATTTGGCTTTGACGTGTGGGGCGTGTCATATCATCAAATATGATACAGCATTTCTCCTTGCCCTGTGTTAGCTCGTTTAGAGGTTCTGTGCCTACTGGGTGGAGTAGGGCTTCTCTTACCATATCCATGGATAATGGTTTTTTGTTGTGTCCGTTCATTCGTTGTTCGTGTATGGTCCATTTATCGGGGAAAGTGAGGGTTTCTGGTTTCCAGCCGTAGAACTCCCACGCTGGTACCTTGAATGATTTCATGTGTATTGTGTGTTTGTTTTGGTATTTGGTGGTTTGGTGTCTACTGGTGGGTACTTTGGGGATTTTTTTTTCTGGTGGGGTATGGTGGGAAGAGGTATCAGTTTTACATGTGTTTTTTCCATGTAATGTATGCATGTTTATATCTCATGTTTGGTTTGATTTATTGGGTTCATATGGTTGAGAAAGTAGTGCAAACCGAGTTATCGAGAACCGAGTATGAGAGACTCAAAGAAGTCTCAACAAGAAAGAAAATAAGCCTCAAAGAAGCGCTACGACAGGCAGTAGAGGAATGGATAAGACATCAAACACCAATAGACACTGATCCATTGTTCAGGCTAGAGCCTAAAGACACTGGTGTAGAGACCGACTCAAGCAGCCTAGACAAGGAACTCTATGGTAGACGGCAATGAACATTTTTCTTGATACCTCGGCTATTGTGGCTTGGTTCAACAAACGTGACAAATACTATGAACCTGCTCAGAATGTACTCAAAGAGATTAGAGAACACAGAATAGAGTTTACTCGTTTCATAATATCGGATTACATACTTGACGAGTCACTGACCTTCTTTGAGTCGGTTATCAAGGACCATGAGTTAGCCGTGGCAGTAGGTGAGGCGCTGATGAATAGCAGCTATGTATCTATTGAATACGTAGGTGAGGAGACCTTTATGATGTCTTGGCAGCGGTTCAAACACAGCTCTGGACTAAGTTTCACTGACTGCACTAGCATGACCCTTATGGATGAGCTAGAAACACCGTACGTATTCACATTCGACCAACATTTCAGCAACGCTGGATACAGTCAAATAAGATAATAGGTGGCGCCGGGAAAGGGATTCGAACCCTTGGGTCCGTACGGACACCAGCTTTCCAGGCTGGCGCTATACCAGGCTAAGCGACCCCGGCAACCAAACATATCCCCGGTTGCCATGCTTTTAAATGTTGAACCTTGTGGATGGTGTTTCCTGTGTTATCATACAGCTTATAATACGCGGTATCTAAGATAGCGAGACAAAAGATGAATCAAGGCTGGATCGAGCGAACGCAGAAGACAATAGAGCAGCTTGAAAAGATCAAGGAGAAACGCGACATCGATAGACTGGAGATAGTGACTGGTATGAGGTTCAGCTTCGGTGCCCTTAGCCAGAGTCTCGGCGGATGGATGCAGTGGGTTAATAGCCCTGAGATTATGAGTCAGTTTACCCGTGAGGAGTTGCTGGAGATCAGTGATAAGCTGATTGAGATGGTGTCTGAGTTTGTTGAGTATGACAGGGATATTACTGATTTTGGGATGCAGAAGGGTTTAGGCAAGCAACGTGAAGAAGACCCTAATAGGTTTGTAATTTAACATTAATTTTTTTTACCGTTTTTTGCCTATTTTTTCCTATGACATATATACATGTTTACCCAACTACCCACGTCGAATCTTGGACACTCTTACAATTGGGGTAAACATAATCAACGCTTTCGCGCCATTCCTATTCTCCTACGTATTATACGACACCTATAAAGAGAAAAAACGAAGATTCTACCTATACTGGTTCCTTGCTTTACTAGCATACGGCATAAGTAACATCATCAACGCCAGCATGCGATTCATGGGAACCGAGAACCCAAATACAGTCGCGTTAATCGGGGTGTTCGCATTTCTCGCCTTTACGGGGCTCTTGATGGGATTAGGTACACTCACAAACCGGCTAAGACTTTACGGTCTCCTATCCATCGGGGTTCCACTAATCGCCATTATACTGTACCTGGCGGGGAAACCAGTTACCGCGTTTTCGATGTTCTTCATGATGCCTTACGTAGTAATCTCAATTGTTCTGGTGGCTATCAGTCTCAAATACAGGACAAACTTGAATCTGCTGATTCTTGGGTGGCTCTTTATTCTTGTTGCAAACATGGGTTTAGCCATCGGTGTTCTGGATTTTTTTAGTTCTCCCCTCTTGGCGTTGATGGGCAAGGTTTTCATCTTTTACTGGATGACGAGACCATATTTCTCGACTTTTGCTGACTCGTTTGATGTTTTCATCAAAGAACCCAATATCGAGGATAATGTTCAGATGGAACGATACATCACGATGGTGGAGTCTGGCTCGCCAGTTGATATCTTGGACTGGGTTAATAGACAGATAGTGGCTACTGAGACTGGTGTAAGGTCGATTCTATTTCTCGTGGATAATGGAAATGATTATGATATCGGTGAGTTAGAGGAAATTGAAAACCTCTATATTTTCAGGGTAATTGAGGGTTTCAGAAAATCTGGTATCATGTTCTCTGAACGAGTCATGGATGTAAGCAATGACGTAAGTGAGCTTACTGTGCTTATCTATGACCTCCTTGAATACATCAGGGTAAACCAGTTGGATGTTCAGTTGTTTTTCTATGATATATCTGACATTATCAAGAGAAACGGGTGGAGACGAATCTATAGCCAGATGATATCTTTGATACCCCAATTCAAGGCATCAAACATTAGGGTAACTCTCATCTATGATCAAGAAAAACTAGAAAACAAGTACATAGTGGAAATTCTCAGACATCTAGCGGACAACGTAATAAAACTAGAAGCCTAGGCGAGTTTATCGCCAGCTCCCTTACCGCCGCTGCCTTGATAGATTTCATCTACCTTGCATGCGATTACGCTGTTTCCCGGGAGGGGGTTCTCTCGTTTAACAGCCATCTTGTGTCCTTTCTCGTAGATTGGGCCTTCTTTGATGTCCGTTGCCTTGCACTTGATCTGGTAGCTGCCGTTCTTGCCGTAGCAGACAAAGCTTACCCATCCTGTTTCCTTGACGTTGGCATAGGTTTTGTTGAGATAGTTGTTTACTACACATAATGTCTCGTCGTCTTCCCACCACCAGATGGCGACATAGATTACGTTTGGTACGCCTGCTTTGTTGACGGTTGCCATGGGTATGACGCGCTGTGTGTTGAACGCTTCTTTGATGTTTTCTGGTACTTTTACCAATTTAATGACCATCTTTTGTGTCCTGTCCGGGCTTATAACAGTTGGCT
>JAOZIG010000018.1 GCA_026014515.1 Candidatus Bathyarchaeota archaeon
TCCCCGCCTTTGCCGACGACGCAAAAGTCCTTCCCGCGGGGGTTTTGAGGACGTATTTATTGTTGGCTCAGAGTTCGTATGATGAAACCTATGATGATGATGGCGATACCGTTGACGCTACTTTTGGCGGTGTATCTGCATGGTCTACTGGTATTGCTCTTGAATATGGAGTTACAGACCAGATAACAGCTGCTCTACAGTGGACTCCTGCTTGGATATTCTCTTCCAGTTTTGGAGATCCTATAAATCTTGGCGCTGGTCCAAATGATGATGGAAACGTTAACGGTCTTGAAGATCTCTTTATAGGAGCTAAGGTCCAGATAGTTGGTACAAATGGTTTTGTTGTAAATGATGCAATGAGATTTGCTGCTGCTGCTGGAATAAAAATACCTCTGGCCCAGTACGATGCTCAGGACGAGCAAGATGCATACATAGCCGGTGATGAGTTTACCTTCTCACCTACCAGTAAGCAGGCTCTGGGGTATGGATTCCGCTTATATTATGATTATCTTGTTACCGACTCATTCTGGATTAATTTGTACAATGAGACGATTTTTTATGCACCTGTAGAAAAAGATAGCATTCTTGCTCCTGGTACTGATGTAGAATATGAATATGGCTATGATTTGACCTTAGAAGTCGAACCCCACTATGACTACAAGGTGGATAATACTCTTACATTGAGTGCAGCTCTCCCCTTTACGTATACCAAGATGCCTGAGTCGGAAGAAGATGGTGTCGGGCAGGATGATGAAAGTAATCTTCTTACTCTGGGACCCAATGTCTCCGCTTTCTGGACAGGTGGCCCCCTGCCCATGGAACTTGAAGTAGGCTATGCCCTGCCTCTTATGGGTAAGAATAACCCCGCTTCAAAAACTTTCACTGTTATTTTCAAGAGCTACATGAAGTTCTAGGAGAAACTCTACGCAACTATTCCAGCCCGGCACACCCCGCCGGGCTTTTTTCATGGCCGATCACAAACCCCGCATCCCACGACAACTCCGCGCCCTCTCCTCTCTGCGTTCCTCAGCGGCCTCTGCGTGGTTCCTCCCTCTGCGTGGTCTCCTCCCCCTCTGCGTCCCGCACTTGTCATTATTCCCCTTC
>JAOZIG010000321.1 GCA_026014515.1 Candidatus Bathyarchaeota archaeon
AAGAAAACGGCGGATCGTCTTGCTATCAAGAATATTGCCTGGAAGTTTTCTGTAGTAGAATGGCAGGTTTGACTCTTGTCCAAAGACCAGAGCCAGATTCAACTGGGGCAGTCGATCATGCTCCTTGTTGTGGCCATACTGTACTTGTTTGAGAGTTTCTGAGTAGCTGGAGATAGTTGTTATATCATAGGCCCAGAACTCGTTTTCCAGCCTTCTCTTTCCCTGGAACGTGAAGAATTGTTGTTTGTTTTCCTCAGTGATACTGGCAAACAGCTCGCTGCTGCGTTGTGAGGTGATCGTGGTGCCATAGGGATGTTTGTGGAGGAGCCCCCATTTCTCAAAGCGGTAGAGCGGTTTTGTGTCTTCAAGAATCAGGTAGTATGCGATAGATAAGATCTGTTTGTAGGTGTTGGGAAAACACTGTTTCAGATCCAGGGTGATCCCCAGGTTCTCACCGATGGCATCCAGCAGATAGGTGGCCCCATAAAAGGAACGCTGTACCTTCGCAGCCGCCTTCGATACCGCTTTACCTGGCATAGCATCGCCTTTTGCGTTTCGGTTTCTTCCGTCAGTGGGGACGATCTCTCCTGTTTCTTTATCGACCCGGCCGATCAGGGTACGTCTGGCACGTGATTGTTTCTTCTCTTTGTCCCAGTACGATACAGATTGATAGGCATAGGTGATCCCGGATCGTTTATCTGTTTGGTGTATGATTGCCGCCATATGTATACAGCCTCGTTATGTATAATATATAACACATAACGATGATAAAACTTTCGCTCTGATATGGAAGAATATCTTGAGAATCTAAGGAAAATATGGAGTTAGATTTTTGGGCTAGTTAGGTGTAGCCGGGAATGTAGGCACCTATGGTGCATATCTGGGATCCGCCGAGAAGATCCCGGCATCTGCGGCAACCGTCACCATCGCAGATATCTGTGTCTCCCTGTTAGCCGGGATCATTATCTTCTCGATCGTCTTCACCTATGGCCTCGAACCAGCAGCCGGGCCTGAGCTCGTCTTCACCACCCTACCCTATGCCTTTGAACTGATGCCGTTTGGTGCTGTCTTTGCGGTCTTCTTCTTCCTTCTCCTCTTC
>JAOZIG010000524.1 GCA_026014515.1 Candidatus Bathyarchaeota archaeon
GTTAACGCTGCAGCTTGGGTAGCAATAGACCCCCAGACCGGAAACATACTATTCAACCTAACTGACGTTCCATCAGGTACACAAGCCTATGGACCTCAAGGTGAATGGTTAGTCTACAGCCTAGGCGGACCTGGCGATGGTTCAGTAACCTACCTGACTCAATGGAACAATACCAAACTACCCGGAATCGACGGTGGTACTGGTATTGGTCAATGGAGACCCGGAACTGCAAACTACAACATGAGCGCATCATACGACTGGAACGTCACCCTCTCACAAGTCCTCTACTCACAAATAGATGAAATCGGTGGAAGCGGCTTTGGCGTTACTTCATCATATGATCCTGACACTGGACTATACACTACACCACCAACAATCGTGCGCGTATTCCCTGGCAACCTAATCATGGGTCAAAGCTCAGGAATGCAACAGACTCCTGGAACTTCCGCAGGTATCCTTGGAACTCCCGACCCCTTCACCCTATGGGCAATCAACCTTGACCCCTCACGCGGTGAAATCGGCAGCGTTATGTGGCTAAAAGAGTACCCAGCACCAGACGGCAACATCACAGTCAACATTGGCCCTGCAGACGGTGAAAGCAATGTTTTCACTCTCTACTACAAGCAGACTCGTCAATGGTCAGGCTATGACATGCTAACTGGCGAAAAACTATGGGGCCCCACAGACTCTGAGAACCAATGGAACTTCTACACCGGCACTACTGGTCTAACCGGTCCAATCGGCATCGGCTATGAACACATGTACGTCGCAGGTTACGGAGGAGTTCTATACGCATACGACCTCAAGACAGGTAACGTGGACTTCACCTTCGGCAATGACATAAATGACCCAACAAACAGCACATACACAGCTGAAACAGTCTATGGACAATACCCAACTCAGGTTGCAGCCGTAGCTGACGGCAAAGTCTACCTAGTTGAAGAAGAACACTCCTTAGGCTCTCCTGCATACCGCGGCGCCAAGACCCGATGTGTTGATGCATTCACAGGCGAACTCCTGTGGGACATCTACGGCATATGCTCATGGCAAAGCAATGCAGTAGCAGACGGCTACTACACATGGCTCAACTACAATGAC
>JAOZIG010000311.1 GCA_026014515.1 Candidatus Bathyarchaeota archaeon
TCTTCTGACAAGCCTCAGTAAATGGATCAGTCATAGGCTCAAACCCAAGGTTCTCTTGTAGTTTTCGCCCAAACTCCCTTGCCTCCTCGCTGAACACAGGGGGTCCAACAAGCTCTAGGTTCCTGTAGAGTATCTCTGATAGGTTCTTGTTGCTGAGCCCTGTTCTGGTTCGTGCTATGATTCGTTTGGTTACCTTGGTTCCTGTGATCTGGGCTACTCCCTTGGCTGTGTTGTCTAATACATCGGATATTTGTTGCTGCATCTCCAATATTGGTGCCCTGTGGGCGTACTGTATCTGCGCTATCCTTGGAGGTAGATTGTCGCTTGTGGCTTGTCCTCCAACCATGATGTACTCGTTCAGCGTCCAGTAGGCGGTATAGGGAAGCATCGCATCCTCAACATACTTGGTAGCCGTATACATCAAACACACAGCGTCAAGAGCCGCAGGAATCCTACCACCAGCATGCCCAAGCATCTTAAACGGAATATTCGTGGGTCTGAACCATTTCTCAGGGTTCACTGTCTCAAAGGTGTATAGAGTGTTCCAGTAACTAGCTGCATTGATCTCGTAACGTACAGTGTTGTACCCTGCGGGGTGATAGGGCAATGAAGCATTAAAGTCATCAAAGTACCCCTTCGCTGCATGCACAGGCTTACTACCACATACCTTCTCAGCAGGCTCACCGAAGAACTTCAGAGTACCCTTTAATCCATGCTTCTCCATGGCGTGCTTGGCAGCCAAGAACCCAAACAATGAACCAGTACCAAGTCCGCTATGGGGATCAGTGTGCCCAGCCGCATAAGGGTGCAGCTTATCATCACGTGGTTTCCTGTAAGGCACATTAGCTTGGCTTGTTCCGGGAACAGCGTCATACTCAGCGAATCCACCGATTACTGGTTTTCCCTCTCCCCAGATAGCGCAGAAGGCGGTGGGCATTTCCCCGCTGCCTTCTTCTACGGTCCAGCCGTCTTCTCTTAGGAGTTTTACGTAGGCTGCAACTGATTTGTACTCGCGGAATGCGGGTTCAGCGTAATTCCATATCTCCATGTGGAAATCAGATAGCCAGTCATAATTCTCATCAAGATAATCCAAGACTGTTTGTTTCTCTTTCTGAATCTTGCTCAAAATAACACCAATAAGGAATAGGGCGATAGTATATAGATTATTTACCTACGGTTGAGAGAAACCTTATCACTTCATAGCATCTGTTAATCAACTATAGGTGAAAGAATTGGTAACAGTAACATTCGTTAAAATTGGTTACATCGGCACAACCACTCTAGTTGAGGCACTCCTCGATGAAAGAAGCGCAAGAAACGACCTTGTCATGAGGGTAGTAACCAGCGGAGTAAAGATGGACGAAGACCAGTCTGAAGAAGTAAGCAAAATAGCTGCAGGGATCGAGTCCGATCTCTATGTCGTTATAAGCCCTAACGCTGCGTTGCCGGGGCCAACCAAGGCGCGGGAGGTACTGAAAGAGACAGGAAAACCCATCATCGCAATCAGTGATGAGCCCAGCAGGAAGAAGATGAAAACCCTTCCAGAAGAAGGAATGGGATACTTGGTCCTATACGGTGACCCCATGATCGGCGCGGTTACATCCTTCCTTGACCCAGTTGAGATGGCTATCTTCAACGGAGATGTATTGAAGGTACTAAGCGTCACAGGCGTCCTTAGGATCGTTCAGAGTGAACTCGACAGGGTACTTGATGAGATAAAGGCGGGTGAGAAACCAACACTACCAGAGATAGTGGTCACAAAGACAAGGGCAATCGAGGCATCAATGCTATCAAACCCATATGCTAAAGCAAAAGCAATGGCAGCCTTCGAGATGGCGAGAACAGTAGCCAGCCTCACATCTGAGGGAGTCTACAAGACAGAGGATCGTGACGAGACCATAATGAAGGTAGCCGCAGCGCATGAACTGATAAGGGAAGCAGCGAAGCTCGCTGATGAGGCACGTGAACTGGATAAAGCTACGGACTCTGTTGTACGTTATACTCACTTTAAGGCGGGTAATAGACGGAAGAAGACTGAGCTTTACGGAAAATACGAGAAATAGGCTACTTGTGCCTTTTTCTTCCCCTTCTCACATCTACGGCTTGACCGTTTTTGAATCGTAGCATCTCATCACTGGTTAGTACGGCTTTTCCAACAGCCACAACATCTCCTTTGGTGTCTCTGACGATTAATTCATCATCTGGACGTATACCGGGACCAGCCTCAACAACATGTTTAGCGAAGAGATTCTTTCCATTCTCGATGAACTCCAAGACCTCATCCATCACAACAACATAACCAGTGAAACCATCAAGACCATTCAAACGCTCAGCGCCAGCAATGGTAATAGTAAACACCGCATCAGTTGGACGATAATTCGCCACCATCACATCATCATCATAGATGTGGCGTGGGCGACTGGTGTTCTTGCTGTACTCTATCCGGGTATCATCCGGGAAAAGCACAGAGCCTGCACCGTAGCCAAACTGGTAATCAGCTATACCCCGTAGACGTTCTAGATCCTTGTTCATCAGCAAGGCTATGCGTTGATGATTTATAAGACGATGCCCATTCAAGTATGAGGCTTATACATGCGATGCGAGGTATGCGGACGAGAAATACATGGACAACCATACTACAGAGTCATAGAGGGTGGGAAACTCACGGTCTGTGGACAGTGCAGCAAATTCAGCACTCAAGAGTGGGACCCAAGGGCTCCACAAGCCCGTAAGGGACAGACACGCAGGAGATCAGCACAACCCAAGCCACGTAGACGAAGCGACATCGAGGCAGCCGAGTCACTTGAACTTGTTGATGGCTATGGCATGATCATCAAGAAGGCTAGACAGAAGAAAGGGCTCAGCGTCGAGGATTTCGCTAAACAGATCAGTGAAAAAGAGTCCGTGGTTAAGAAGCTTGAGAAGGAGAACATGAACCCGCCACTTAACCTAGTAAGGAAGGTGCAGAGGGAGCTCGGAATCAATATTCTTGAGGAGGCAGAGACAGCCACAGGCACAGTCTTGACCAGACCCATGGGACCAAGGACCCTTGGAGACCTCATCAAGATAAAGGACAACTCCGAGAAAGAGGAATAACCATATCCTCAATCATTCTTTTAACGGGAACACCCGGAACAGGTAAAACCACAATCGCAGAAAAATTATCAGTAAAGCTAGATGCACGCCATATAGAGTTAAGTGTCTATGCTAAGGAAAACGGGTTTATCGTAGAGGATGATGCTGAACGAGATACCAAGGTTGTGGACATGGATGCACTAGGTGCTGCGTTAAGGAAAGAAGCAGAGACATCAACCAAACCTATAGTGATTGATGGACACTACAGCCACGACCTAATAGATGAACCAACAAACGTGATCGTCCTCAGAAAAGCACCTTGGGAGCTACATGAGGTACTCCAAAACAGGCTCTACAGCTATGATAAGGTCTGGGAGAACCTTGAAGCAGAGATAATGGGAGTAATCATGGAGGAGACACTGGAAAACTATCCAACCGAGATCATCCACGAGTGTGACACCACAAGCAAGACTCCAGATGAATCCGTGGAAGAGATCATCAAGGTAATCGATAAAGAAGTAAAACCAAGCATAACCCCAATAGACTGGGTGACCTACCCCGAGACCCTCAGACTGCTGGTGAACAGAACATGTACCTTATCATAAACTGCCCAACATGCGCTAAGATCATAATGGCAAACACAGCCAACAAAACAAAGACATGCCCTCACTGTGGTGCAAAGGTACCCATCTACGGTTCCAAGATACTAGCCCGCACAGAAGACGTACAAGAAGCCACAGCCATCATACAGCACCTCAAACAACGGGAAAACAAGGACTCAAGCACCGTCACATTTAAGAAATTCAAGGCATAAAACCCTAGAAAAGTTTCTGATTTTTATATAGGGACCGCATGTTAGTAGGGCAGAGGAAACAAAAATGGCGGCCGTAACTGGAAGAAAATTCTTTGAAGAACTAGGACAACTCGTGGGAAAACCAGTGATAGTCGAGGATGCCTCAGGGAAGAACTATGAAGGCACCCTCCTCGGATACGACTCACAGAGTATGAGCGTCGCCCTTGGAAGCGTAAAAGGCTCACAAGGAACACTATATCATAGGCTATTCCTAACAGGCAACAACATCGCGAGAATCATGGCCACTGACACCCCGTTCAACCTTGACGGATTAAAAGAGAGACTTGAACGAGTATTCCCCAACATGGTTCAACCATTCCCAGAGGCGGGAGTACTGGTTGTCATGAACAAGATCAGGGTCAACGAGACAGGTGTCATTGAGGGAACGGGCCCCGCAGCGAGCAGGGTTCAGGACATCTTTAACAGATTCATCCAAGAAACCTCATAACCCTTTTTTATCGAAATAAATGTTTTTTACGAAAAATACCTGATAAAAATAGGGTTTTTTCTTGGTTTTTTACTGGAAAAAATATTTTTTCCTTAAAATTATTTACCTAACATATATAAGTGTTGGATGGTATATACTAGTGTAATCTTTCTAAACGGAGTTTTTACTAGAAAATGGAAATTGAGTACGAATCTGACTGGATGAGCCCCACAGTTGAGCTCCTGAAATGTCTCGGAGAGATCAATAAACCCGAGATAAACGAGGAGATGGGCTCTATTGACTATGTTATTAATGATGGGGAGAAGAAGAAACTTGTAAGAGCCATGGTGGATGAGAACCAGCGCTCGGCACCAGCTTACGTGGATACCATCAGAGCCACAATAAACGAGCTTGAGGAAAAGAAATACGATGAGGCGCTGATATTATCAAAAAGGATCACGGACTCAGCCCATGAAATAGTCACCCAGCATGAAAATCTCGATGTAATAACTCCGAAAATGAAGCATATATTCAACCTTGTCGAGGTATTGTCAGCCATACAGAAAAAGACACGAGACCTCTGTGTACTCAAATGCGGTAAAGCACCAGAGACACGAGAAGACTGCCAAGGTAAAAAAGGAAGAGCTTACACATGCGATATCAGGAGGATAAGCGATGACGCCACCTTCCACGCCACAATGAAGTGGAAAGATGTGCTATTCGAGGATTTCTATAACCTCTGTGAGATCGAGAAAGAATTGGAGGTGAACTAAGATACCGACACACGGATCACTTACAAAAGCAGGAAAAGTACGAGCACAGACACCCAAAGTAGACTCTACAACAGAGCATACATCACAAGGTCCCCTCCGAAAGAACAAGAGCCTGTATACTAAACGGATAATCGCTCAAAGCGACGAACGTTATAGTGGTAGGAGAAGAAGACGATAGAGATGTCAACTAGCCCACAGGGGCATGATGATATCAACCAAAGTTGCCCAGAATGCGGCTCATCCCATATTGTTATCGATAACAATGTGGGTGAACGAGTCTGCAGTCAATGCGGCTATGTTCTAGGTGAGGTCTTCATGGATAGGACGCCCGAATGGAGGGCGTTTAATGTTCAGGAACAGAACACGCGTAGCAGGGTTGGGTTACCAACCAGCTTAGCAGTATCAGACAAGGGGCTTCATACATCTTTTGGCAACATCTATAGAGATACCAAAGGCAAAGTCTCCACTGAACGGAAATGGCAGCTTCTCAGATTATCCAAGTGGCAGAGAAGGGTCTCAGGTAACTCTAATCAGAGGAACCTTAACAAAGCCATGAGTACCTTGGCGAGACTCGTCAGCCACCTGAATATCAGCAGACAGGTTCAGGAACAGGCAGCACATATCTATAGGAAAGCACTCCAGAAGGAGCTTGTAAAGGGAAGAAGCATCGAGAACGTGATGTCTGCAAGCCTTTACGCGGCTTGCAGGATGACCAAGACCCAGCGGACACTAAGTGAGATCGCTGAGTACATTTCTGGAGACAAGATGGAGATAGCGAAAACATACAGACTCATCTATAACGAGCTTGACCTGAGTGTACCAAGACCAAACGCAAGAAACAGGATACCCAAGATAGCATCAAGGGCGAATATCCCCCAGAATATACAGCTCCTAGCCTCAGAGCTACTAAGAAAAGCAGAGAAGGAGAAAATCACTGCCGGAAAAGACCCTAACGGTCTAGCCGCAGCGGCTTTGTATATTGTATGTATTCAGGAGGACCAGAAGTTTACTCAGAAGGATATTGCGTTTGCCGCCGGGGTGACTGAGGTCACTATTCGTAACAGGTACAAGGGAATTGTTGAGAGTTTGGAGATTATCCTCTAATCCCTATTTTTTATATGGATAAGGTAAAACCTGAATGTTTATAACATACGTTTTTCGTTATAGCCGCAACTCATTGTCCGGGAAAAGACAATATAATAATCAACAAACAAGGAGTGACAAGAACTGAAAGGAACAGTAAGAAAATGGTTATACGACCAAGGATTCGGATTCATCAAGACTAACGATAGTAAGAAAGATATTTTCTGCCACAGTCGAGACGTAAAAAATTGCTACGATCTTGATATGGGCGACATAGTAGAGTTCGAGCTTGAGAAGACCGATAAAGGTCCAAGAGCCATCAACGTAAAGATAGTATACAACTAGTTTTTTAGACCAAATTATATACAGGGGCATGCATTTGATGCCCTATGTCGTTTGAGCTGAGGGACAGAGACCTACTAGGCAGGATTGGACGCATAACAGTCAAGGGCAAGACACTGGAAACACCAGCGTTCATGCCCGTTGTAAACCCACTCATCGAAACCATCAAGCCAAATCGCCTCAAGAAGGACTTTGGCTGTGATATTCTCATCACTAACAGCTACATCATCAGAAACCACTTCCAAGATGTACCAGACTTGGAGCTACACAAGCTCCTTGACTACGATGGTGTGGTGATGACTGATAGTGGAGCATACCAGATACTGGTCTATGGTGAGGTCGAGGTCACTCAGCCTGAGATAATTGATTGGCAGAAAAAGATAGGCAGCGATATCAGCGTCATACTTGATATTCCCACAGGCTGGGATGTACCAAGAGAAACCGTAGAATACACGGTAGACGAGACCCTGAAAAGAGCAGAAGCAGCCCTACCACTCATCGAAGACACTCCAAACCTATGGGTAGGACCCATACAGGGAGGAAAACACCTAGACTTGGTTGCTAAATCAGCGAAAAGAATAGGCGAGATGCCATTCGATGTCCATGCACTTGGAAGCCCAACCGAGGTAATGGAGCGCTACATGTATCCAGTGCTTGTTGATATGGCGATGACAGCAAAGCTCAACGCACCAGTGGAGCGCCCAATCCACCTATTCGGTGCAGGACACCCCAACATATTCGCCATGAGCGTAGCAATGGGTTATGACCTCTTTGACTCGGCTGCTTACGCGTTATTCGCCAAGGATGAACGCTACCTCACAAACAGGGGCACATACATGTTCAAAGACCTTCAATATCTACCCTGTGGGTGCCCCATCTGCAGAAACAGGAGCCCAGAAGACCTACGAGACATGCCCCAACATGAACGCCAACGACTCATCGCGGAACATAACCTGCATGTGACCATGACCGAGATGGAGACCGTTAAACAAGCAATCGTTGAGGGAAGCCTCTGGGACCTCGTGGAGACACGAGCAAAGGGACACGCAGAGATGACATCAGCGTTGAAAACCCTCAGCAAGTACAGCAAATATCTGGAGGAAAGCAGTCCCGGATTCAAGGGCAAAGGCGTCTTCTACTATGATTATCACAGTCTTGCAAAGCCAGAGGTAATCAGATACCAAAGAAAGCTATTGGAGAACTATCGACCC
>JAOZIG010000247.1 GCA_026014515.1 Candidatus Bathyarchaeota archaeon
CCTTGAATTTGCTCGGATGCAAAATCTTCAAAGGAGGGGTTAATGACATGATGAAGAATCTGGTTGGCGCTATGACGCGAGGCACTATCACTGGGTGGCACGCTGCCTACTCAGACAACGTGTACGCTATGGTCAAAGTGGACTCTGCAGTTGAAGGTAGGAGCGAACTCTATTGGGTTTCTCTCGACGGGGTCAAACAGGAAACACACGCTCATAACCCCAGAGAGGTCAAGTGAAAAACTCGTGTTTATACCACGGTTCACACAACGTGAATACGATAAAGCACTATTTGTTCACGCAGGATTGCTGTCAACGCACGGCGTGTTGGCGCCTGACAAGTTAGCATTCTACCAGAGAGTTGTTGAAGAGTCTTACAGCGGCTCGGGGAACCTTCCCTCCTTAATCACGCGCCTTAAAGCGTGTCTAGACGAAGGCTACAAATCCAGGACATCTTGGGTTATGAGCGCACGTCTTAAGCAGAAAGTGCCACTACGCTACAGTTCTGAAGTTGATCCCATATCTCGCCACTTGCCCATGTTGCGCAGGCGTTGGCCACGAGCCTTGCCTGCAGGACTAGAAGGCTTGGAGCTGAGTGGAGACAACTGGATTCAGTTCTGTTCAGACTTGCAGCGTATAGTCGGACCATCAGCTTACCCTACCAATGCAGCGGCCTCACCCGGGCTCATATACGGTAACGAGAACCAGGGTGATCGCTTCCTTGCGGACCTTCTGATGAGCGAGTATTACATACAGCGCTCTTTGGATGTTAGCAGCCTGCTTCTGGAGTATCCCCACCTCCTCTACACTCCTATTAAGAATAAGGATGAGGTGAATGTCACTCACAAACCAGGCACAAAACTAACGTACTACATGCAGAAAGGTGCCAAGAAGAACCTCAACCTCCCTATCGTGAAATCACGCAACTACTACCCTTTGGACACCGCCGGCCAACAACCAGCAAAGGTTATCCATAAGTTAGTCAACCAAAACCCGACACTCGCCTACGACGCCACGGAACTTGGAAAACCTGTCAATGACCGGTCCTTGAATTTGCTCGGATGCAAAATCTTCAAAGGAGGGGTTAATGACATGATGAA
>JAOZIG010000191.1 GCA_026014515.1 Candidatus Bathyarchaeota archaeon
CAAGGATTCTGTACAGACTGAAATAAATTTGCAAATGACTTGCAAAAATGCCATTGGTTTACTATGTTGTAGACATTTGGTGGAGGTACTATGCGTACACGTGCATTTATTATACTACTGTTGCTTATCATGACTCCTTTCGTACTGTTCGGAGGAGGAGACACTGAGCAAAGTTCCAAGCCGATTGTGATGGTGAGCATTCTGCCCCATGCATATTTTGTTGACCAAATCGCTGGGGAACTGGTGGACACTACTGTGCTGGTTGGGGAGGGGCAGAACCCACATTCCTATGAACCATCTCCTTCGCAGATGGCTCAACTGGCGAAGGCCAGTATCTGGATTCTCAGTGGAAGCGATTTTGAACATGCCCTTATCGACAAGGTCTCTAGTCTCTATCCGAATCTCACCATCGTAGATGGGACAGAAGGGATGGTTCTTCGTACATTGGAAGATCACGACCACGAGGAAGAGGGAGAAGAACCTGTTCATGACTTGAACATCGATCGACACACCTGGCTTGGATGGGAACAGTCCAAGGTTCTGGTGCAAAACATCCACTCTGCACTGACTACTCACCTTGGGCTGCCTGAAGCGGAAGTAGGAGAACGAGCTGAGCATCTTCTCTCCCAGATTGATGGGGAGTTCTCCTCGTTGGAAACAGAGCTCGAAGGGCTTGTTGGCAATACTGTCTTTGTCTATCATCCCTCCTTTGGATATTTTCTTGACTCATTCGGCCTTCATCAAGAGGCTGTTGAAACAGGAGGGAAGGAACCTACTGCAAAGGACTTGGCCTTGCTGATAGAGAGAGCACAAGAAGAACAGGCCAAGGTAATATTCGTACAAAAGCAATTCCCTGCCGGCAGTGCAGAGAAAGTCGCCCAGGTGGTGGGGGCACAGGTAGTAGCACTCGACCCACTTGCCTATGATTGGTTGGGTAATATCCGATTGATGGGTAATGCCCTCGTGGAAAGTCTATGAGTAGTGTACCTATTGCTCTCTCATTCAACAATGTTGCATTCTCCTATCCCCATTTGAGAGTCCTTGACGATGTATCCTTTCATTTTCATGCAGGAGAATTCATCGCCTTGGTAGGTC
>JAOZIG010000064.1 GCA_026014515.1 Candidatus Bathyarchaeota archaeon
ATCCGAGGGTATAAGCATGGTCATGCTTGAATTTGCCTATGGAACTGACTTGGACAAGGCAAGCCAATCGATTAATGACAACCTCAACTTGGTTGCAGATTTCTTCCCCGATGATGCCAGTCAACCTACCATCTTCAAGCTTAATACCAATATGATGCCGGTGATGAACATTGCACTACGCAGTTCCAGCGGCAAGGATGCCAATGAGCTCAGAGCCTTGATGGAAAATGTAATCCAAAACCAGATTGACCGGGTTGGTGGTGTGTCCAATACCTCAATCAATGGTGGTCAAGATGCCATCGTTCAAGTTGCAATTGACCAGAATAGGCTGGAAGCCTATGGGGTAACCCTCAGTCAGGTCTCCTTCGCATTGAACCCACAGAATGTGCAGGTTGGGGCAGGTACCATGGTCGAGGGAGATCTCTCTTACCTTCTCAGGACCGATGCAGAGTTCTCATCCCTCGAAGAGATTGAGAATGTAATGATCATGAGTATCCCGAGCTACGATAACACAGGGACGGTAACTGGATCGAGCGTTATCCGCCTCAAGGACCTAGCTACGGTTTCCTATGCATTCCGCGATGCAACAAGCCAGGTATATATCAATGGGGAGCCAGGGGTGTATCTCTCTGTTTCTAAGGAGTCTGATGCCAATACAGTACAGGTTGCCAAACGGGTCCATGAACTCATAGACCAGTTGACTGCAGAGCTACCTGATGACTTGAGCCTGGAGGTCATTGTAGATACCTCTACAATGGTTGAATCCACCATTAATGCAGTCTATGAATCATTGCTCTATGGAGTGATTCTGGTCATGGTCGTTCTCTTTATATTCCTCAGGAGTTTCAAGTCTACCCTGATCATTGGAGTAGCAATACCAATCTCAATGCTCCTTACTGTACTGTCCATGTTCTTCTTAGGCTACTCGTTGAACTTGATGACCCTAACTGGGCTTATCCTTGGATTAGGAATGACGGTTGATAGCTCCATCGTTGTTCTGGAAAATGTCTTCCGCTATCGCGAACGTGGGGCAAAGCTGCATGCTGCAGCAATCCTTGGAACCAAGGAGATGATTGTCTCCATCGTTGCATCGA
>JAOZIG010000371.1 GCA_026014515.1 Candidatus Bathyarchaeota archaeon
TCGAGACTCATGAGGATCACAGGAGAAAGGGTTTAGCGGTCCAGACTGCTAGAGCTTGTTTCAACTATGGTATAGAAAAAGGATACCGGTATGTGGGATGGCATTGCTGGAAAAAGAATGAGCCATCAAACAAGACAGCGCTCAGATTAGGCTTCAAACATGTTCTTGAGTACCCTGTGGAGTACCTTGAAGTGCTCTAGCTACCATTTCTCGTAGTGTACTCGGTCCTCGTTGTATCGGTTTGATGGTGGTTTCTCCTCATCAGGTACACCAATGGCGATAACGTTCAAAGGCATAACCTGTTTTGGCAACCCTAGTAGCTCCTTTACCTTCCAAACAGGGTCATCATTAGGGTACAAGCCACACCAAGTAGCCCCATAACCCATCGCGTGAACAGCCAACAAGAGGTTCTCTGTCGCTGCAGTGATATCCTGCACCCAGAAACCGGGGCATGTCTGTAGTTCAGGGTCAGCGCATACGAATACAGCGACTGATGCCTTTTCTAACATCTTTGTATATGGTTGAATCTCCATTACTTTTTCATGGGTTTTCTTGTCCTTGGCGACTACAAAGTGCCATGGTTGCTGATTGCACGCTGATGGTGCTGCCATTGCTGCCTCAAGTAGCTTCTTGATATCTGTATCTGGGATGGTTTCACCTGTGAATTTTCTGATGCTTCTCCTACCTAGGATCGCCTTCATTGCATCCATTTTAATCAAAAAAGGTGAGTGATAAGGGTATTAAAACCCGTCTACCACTTGTTCTTATGTACTCGTTCAGGGTTATAGTTTTCACGTGGCGGCTTGATTTCCTCTGGGTACCCTAGGGATATTATGCAGAGGGGTGTCACGTGGTCTGGTATATTGAATAGTTTCTTGGTACCAGTGATCAATGGTTCATGTGGATGTACACCTAGCCAGACGGCTCCAAGTCCCAAGGCTTGGGCAGCGATGAGTATGTTTTCTGTTGCAGCTGATGCGTCGTGTATCCAGAAGTCTGTGGTCTGAATATTATTATCGCCAAGAACTATGATAGCGTGGCTAGCTCCTTCCAGCATCTTGCTGTATTGATGATATTCAGGTACCTTGAGCA
>JAOZIG010000252.1 GCA_026014515.1 Candidatus Bathyarchaeota archaeon
TTTATGGAGACGGGGGATACGCCTTCACTTAATGCTATATTGGCGAGTTTTATCAATAATTCTTTCTTTGGTGGGTCTTTCTTCTTTAGCCCGGGGTCCAGTACATCCCCCTGATTATCAAACTGCTGAAGATAATAAACTACTGTCTTGTCTTTGATTGCGCGAGCGATCTCTCTGATGTACTCTTCTCCGTCTGATACACCGGGGGCTACAGTCGTACGAGCCTCGATGGGTATACCTAGTTCGTTACAGAGTTTAATGACCTTCAAAATCGCCTCTGTGTATTTCTCCGCCATATCTGGAACCTGTGAAAGTTTACCGAACGCCTCTGGTGTAAGAGGACTCTTCACATCTAACGCGACTCGGTCAAAGAGCCCTGTTTTTAGTGCTTTTTCCGCTGCCTCGTAGAAGGTTCCGTTGGTGTCCAACATCAGTTTTAATCCATGTTTTTTCACTAACTTGGCTGCCTCTATCACGGCGTCTACTTGCATTAGGGGTTCTCCGCCTGTGAACACCACCGCGTCTAGGCTTGGTATAGGGTACATGGCTTTTTGGATTCGGTCTTCGAGATAGGCTAGGTTAACCTCGGTTCCTGAGTCCACTGGAATTAACAAGCTGTTATGGCAGTAGGGGCATCTTATGTTGCAACCTGCCCAGAAGCACACCAGAGAGACGTTGCTGTACCAGTCTACGGTGCTCATATCGGTTACGCCGCCGATCCTTATGGGTGTGCTCAGGTCAACCAAAGTATTTCTCTTGATCAGTGGTTTGCCTAGATTTAAGTCTCGACTAAACGAGGGCACCCAATATGTAGACCCCGATAAATATGATGATGCTCCCGATGATCCTTACCCTACCATACTTTTCACCTAGGAACAAAACTCCCATCAAGGCACCCAACACCACACTGATCTGCCGTAACGCCAAGATGTAGCTTACCTGTGCGAGACTCATAGCGTACAATACCATCATGTATCCGCCCCTCATGAGTATACCAGCCACTGTGATACGAGCAAGATTAGCGTCTAGTTCCTCTCTTAGAGGCTTCAATCCTTTTCGATGTATTATAGTGACCGTGAGCATACCAGTGACGAAGATGCCTAACCAGAAACTATAGAGTAGCGGATTAACGGCTGTGACACCTAGTTTATCGGAGATAGAGTATATCGTGGTTCCCAGCGCCGCGAGCAGAGCATATCTGCTGCTTCCCGTTTGAAGATACTTCAACGGAGCAACGAGGTCTTGTCTCGTCAAACCTCTCAGATGCAGTATGTAGACCCCGATGAAAATGACCAATATACCAATGACACCAGTGGAGGTAATCTTCTCCCCCAGTAACAGGAAAGCTACGAGGGCTACGAAAACTGGGCTTGAACGAGCAACAGGATAGACAAGACTCAGGTCACCTGTCTCGTATGCTTTACCTAGTCCGAGAAAGTAGAGGGTCTCGGCTCCAGCGCTCACTAACAAGTATGGTAGAATATTCATGGAGAAACGTATCTCGGGCAGGATTACCCAGAAGATGGGTATGAAGAGTATGAGACTGATGATGTTCAGTAGAAGCATAAATGATTCCTTGTCTTTCCCAGCCTTGGAGAGATAATTCCAGAGCCCGTGGCTAACCGCAGATAACAGCACTAGGATTAGGGGCACGGAATCCATGACGTATCAGGGGGTTTCGTGGATTTATGTTATCACTTTCATTATATTCTGCCTTGGTTACATTGATGGTATGGTAAGATGCTTCATAGCCGTCGAATGCACAAACAGCGATGTCGTTGCTGGTGTCAGACAGGTTCAGGGCGCCTTGGAGTCCACGGGGGCAAACCTGAAACACGTTGAGCCCGAGAACATCCACCTTACATTAAAGTTTCTAGGCGAGATCGAGCAGCATAAGGTAGACGAGGTAGCCGCGATTATCAACGAGATAAGTTTTGATCCATTCACATTCAAAGTAGAAGAAGTAGGAGTCTTCCCAAATCTACGAAGACCAGCCACCATCTGGGCAGGCATCACTGATGGGGTCTCTGATTTAGCAGCGGTATTCGAGGAGGTAGACTCCAAGATGGGAAAGCTAGGATTTGAGCGCGAGCGACGCAGGTTCCAGCCTCATCTCACCATCAGCCGTGTCCGTAGCGGCAAGAACAAGGATCAGCTTGTAGAGGAGCTAGTAGCGGCTAAGGATCAGGTGTTTGGGGTCGTTAATGTGGACCGTATCGTGCTGAAGAAGAGTGTCTTAACCCCGAAGGGACCAATATACTCGACTCTCGCTGAGAGCCGGCACAGTTAGATATTTAGAGTATGGGGGATATGAGGAACCGCGAAGCCATGAACTGGAGTAAACTCAGAGAAGAGGTGCTAGGGGAGATCAAACCCACCCCAGAGGATGAAAAGAACCTACTATGCTTCGCGCAAGAAACAGTCGAAGACATCAACAAGGTCTTAGCTGAGGCAGGTCTCGACGCCGCTGCTGAGCTTCATGGCAGCGTCGCTCATGGTACATGGATCAAGGGTCAGCAAGACCTTGATATTTTCATCGTAAACGAGGAATATAGGTCACGAGACCAGCTGCAACAGGTACTTGAAGTCTTGAAGATGGGCACAGAGTGGATATACTCAGAGGCATATGCCGAGCATCCTTACCTGAAGACCCAGATCAATGGGTACAGTCTCGACTTTGTACCATGTTTCAGGGTAGATGAAGGAGAATTATACAGCTCAACAGATAGAACCCCCCTTCACACAAGATGGCTAAGTACCAGATTAGATAGCCTTGGGGACGATGTAAGGCTCCTGAAACGTTTCCTGATGACACTGGGCATCTATGGCGCCGAGATAAAGATAGGTGGCTTCAGCGGTTATCTCTGCGAGTTATTAATCATCTACTATAGGGGCTTCTGTAACCTCATGGAGGCGGTAGCCCAGTGGAACAACAAAGAGGTCCTCAGCTTCACAGGAGAACAAAGAGAGTTCGATGACCCTTTAACATTCATCGATCCAGTTGATCCCAGCCGCAATGTGGCTTCAGCTCTTAGAGAGGAAAACTATTCACTGTTTATCGCTGCGGCGAGTAGCTTTGTTAAAAACCAGACTGAGTTATTTTTCAAACGAGAAGAGAATAACGTCACACCAGAGATGGTGCTGAATATGCTTGGGGACCGCCCAACCTCTATACTTTTCTTGGTAATAGAAGAGGGGAACGCAGATATTGCTGATGTACTCTGGGGTCAAATCCATAAAAGCAGACAAGCAGTAAAACAGCAGCTTGAAAACAATGGTTTCAAGGTGCTTAGATGCGGAGCGTGGAGCAACGAGGAGACACGCCATATATTCATCTATGAGCTGGAATCCGCAGAGATACCAGAAGCCGTAAAACACATGGGACCACCGGCGAACCTAGAGAACAATGTACGCCAATTCATAGACGCCTACAAGGATAACCCACGTACCATCGCTGGACCAGATCTACTCAAGAGCAGATGGTATGTGCTCGTGAAACGCGAGTACACTGATGTCAAGAAGCTCATGGAATCCCTGCTTACTGATGGAGGTAGAAACATCGGCGTCAGCAAGAAACTATCGGTACGCATACTCCAACATCACAGAGTTTTACTAGACACCGAGGTAGGCGACTATCTGAAAGAGGGTTTTGAAGCGTATCTCTATGACTGGCTTAAGGGAAGGCCGCAGTGGATTGAATGACTATATACCAGTCAAAAAAGCCCTAGAGCACAAGATAGGCGAGTTTCTATGCTGGCCCCAGTTTAACCAAGAAGAAGCAGAACAACGAGTAGAACAACTTGTAGCCCTCGGAGTGGAATCAATAGCCATCGGAGGTCCACATGGGGTTCTCGGGACACCTATTCTGGGGAAAGGCCACGCGGGAGTAGTTATTCGCGCCATGTATCAAGGACAAGAGGTAGCTTTGAAGGCAAGACGCACCGACACCCGTCGCGGCAGCATGAGTCGTGAGGCTGGTTTCCTTGAGCACGTTAACCAATGGGATGCGGGTCCAAAGCTCTATGGGTTTAGCGAGGATTTCATCGTGATGGAGTTACTTGTGGGTCCATATTTCGGTGACTGGGTTAAGACACATATAGATGACAGGAAGGCCGTAATTAAGAACATCAAGGCTATTTTGGATATTGCTTGGCGTCTTGACCAGAGTAGCTTGGATCACGGTGAGCTCACCCGCATCAGACGCCACTATATTGTAACCAAAGAGGGCCCAAGAGTCATAGATTTTGAGTCAGCTAGCTTTGACCGACAACCCAGTAACTTGACTTGCACAGTTCAGAGCCTGTTTATGAACACGAGTTTCGCGGGATTCTATGGCAAGCATTATAGTTTACCTAACCGCGAAGCGCTTATTGAAGCCCTCAGAGCATACAAGACGGAGCCCAACTTGGACCATTACCAAGAGATTCTCAGCGTCTGTAATCTTGGTTAATTAACGGTTATTAGGTGCAGATTCATCGGTTACTCATACGCTTTTTTACACTTATTGAAGCATGATCTGGGTTGTTCTGGGGGTTCTTTTAGGTTAATCAGTCGCTTCCGGGTTTTTTCGGGGTACCCCCACCCCCTCCCTGTTAGCGGCTATCTTGGTGTTTTTTCTGAGTAAGATTTAAAGTGTAGTTGGTGATTCTATGGTTCTGCACTGGGACCGTGGTCTAGCTTGGTATGATTCGCGCTTGGGGTGTGCGAGACCGTGAGTTCAACTCTCACCGGTCCCACCAATCAACTCCTTCTAGGTATCTCGCCCATTGATCATAATATTGATCGGGATATACCAATCGTATAAGACGCAGGGATTAACGTTCAATTCAATAACTGCAAAACCTTCTACTATAAGTGATAAAGGTGTCAAAAACAGCTCTATTGATTGTTGATGTTCAGAATGGGGTTCTGGGAAAAGAGAATCAAACATATAACGCTAAAGAAGTTCTCAATAACCTCGAACACTTAATAAAAAAAGCAAGAACAGCAAATGTCCCAGTCATCTATGTTCAACACAACGCAGAAAAACACTTAGAGCCCAACACTTTCAACTGGCAAATCCACAAAACAATAGCACCAACGAAAGACGAACTAAGAATACAGAAACATCACCCAAGCTCATTCCATGACACATCTCTTCTGGAAGATTTGAGGAAACTGGGGGTTACCAAGCTTGTTATTGGAGGCCTCCAAACTGAATGGTGTATAGATTCTACTGTTCGCCATGCGTTTAGTCTAGGATTTGATGTCACCGTTGTTGAGGATGGACACAGTACCATGGATACGTCCACCCTTTCAGCAAAAAAAGTCGTAGAGCACCATAATCGGATATTCAAGGGTCAGTTTGCATGCTTGAAAAAAGCAGCAGAAATAGATTTCCAGTAAGTGAAACCTGCACTATCTCTTTTAAGCTGGAATATATACACGAATTATTGAAACATTAGCATAGTTGATGCTGTATGGAGACGCTTAGAAAACACAGAGTATTATTGGCGTTATCACTCCTCCTTGTCTCTATAATCATATTATACTCAGGCCTCAAACTCAAGGTTCAAACCGATAAACCCAGCTACATGATAAACGAGACAATCACAGCAGAACTAACACTCGTCAACCAAATGCCATTCCCCCTACCATACACAGCTTACACGAAGATAGACGCCGAGGTCTACGTGAACGGAGAAAAGGATAACAAAGGCTGGGGAGCGTTCGTAACCCCAGCTAGTCAAATATTTCTCGTACCTAGAGGAGAGCACAACATCTTCATGCCCATAAAATACACCCCCAAGGAGGCTGGCGTAGTAGAGTTTGTCTTCAAAATATACTCATCGGGAGGCGTGAAGACCATCAGAAAAATGGTAGAGGTTGTTGATTCTTAGACCAGCGCTTAGCATTGCACCCTGTGTTTTTGGAAGATGTTTTCTAGCTTATGCATCTAGTAGTGTTGATGAGTAAGAAACGGCTCGTTTTGTCTGCCTTGATGGCGAGTACCATGAGCACATATCCACCCCAAATCGTCATTGGAGTACTGCTAGTCGAGATAAGTAACACATTCAATGTACCACTTGGAATCGCCGGACAGCTTAGAACAGCCATAAGCATAACAGCCCTCATCGGCAGCCTACTAGTCTCAGCCATCTCAGAGAAATACAGCTACAGAAACCTACTCATCACAGGCTTACTGCTGATCACCAGCAGCAGCATACTATCAGCCTTCTCACCAAACTTCACGACACTATTCACGATAACCATACTCACAGGAATGGGAGTCGCCCTGACAGTACCCATGACCACCACACTGGTAGGAGAATACTATACTGAAGGAGAGCGGGGGAGAGTCATGAGCCTCCTAGGGGTTGGTGGAGGGGTAGCTTTCCTTCTTGGTGGAACCATAGCCAGTCTTTTGAGTGATTATGGTGGATGGAGATCAGCCTTCCTCGTGTTCGCGGGGCTCATCGGCTTAGCAGGATTAATACTCACAATATTGTTCCTCCCAAAGTCTCAGGCAAGGGGCGGAGAATCTAGATTCATTGATAGTCTGAAGGATATATCAGAAAATAGCAATGTTGTGAAGAGTCTAATGGGTGCTTTATTGGCGTCAATCGCTATACAGGGGCTCTACCTGTACTCGTTCAGCTATCTGAAAGAGGTTTACCAGACAAGCACCGTCACCACTGGGCTGATCTACTCAGGGACCGCCGTGTTCTTCATAGCGGGAAGCTACATGACCAGTGTACTCATAGAGAGAATAGGATCAAAAAACATCACCATGCTGGGCTTACTCGGGTTCTCAGTCTCCACCTTTGCATACCATTACGCTCCATCACTGGGATTAGTAATAGGATTCATCATGGCTGGAAACCTACTAGAGGCTCTACGGTACAACGGGAACAACGCACTGAGCCTAGAATACTCAGGTGATAAGGCGGGAGCCGTCATGAGCCTCCACTCTGCTTTCACTCAACTTGGATACAGTCTCGGCGCGGCACTCGGTGGAGTGATTCTATTGTATGCGGATTGGAGTCTAATGGGGTTAACATTACCAATAATCGGAGTACTCGGAGCACTGGTAATGAAAGGAATAAAGAACACAGAATAAAAAGAAGGAAAAAAGAGGCTCTATCTTTTCACAGAGGCTAACCCTTTCTGGATTCCCTCTGTTGCCCACTTGGGCCATGGTAGTGTGAAGAACTTGAAGCCTCGCTCAACGTACCAGTTTGGGTCTTGTCCCGGTGGGATGAAGTACATTCCCGGTACTACTCCTGCATCAATACATGCCTCGGCAACATGGTCCAATGCCTTCTCGTACTTGGTGTTCCCGTAATCCAATGGGACATCGAGAGCGATGCTGAAATCTGATGGACCAAACAAGAGGACATCAATGCCATCCACGCTTACAATCTCCTCCACGTTATTGTATGACTCCATGGTCTCAATCATGGGGATAGCAACTACCTGCTCGTTAAACGCGTCCAAATACTCACGATATGAGGCGTACTCGCCCCACTCGCCACGTACACCAGCGTTACTGCGCTTACCAAGCGGAGGATACCTGATCCAGCTCATCATCTTCTCTGCCTCCGCTTTGTTATTCACCATGGGTACGATGATACCCTTGGCTCCAAGGTCCAACGCATAACACACCTGATCCTGTACATTATCACCCACACGGATGATTGGACTAGCGTGTTTACCGCGCATAGCC
>JAOZIG010000510.1 GCA_026014515.1 Candidatus Bathyarchaeota archaeon
TGTGTTATGGTGGTCAGATTCCTTGGATGAACAACGATGAGTGGAAATACGAGTGTCCTGATAGGTGGAATCAGGTCACTTTCAAGGTCACGTTGAAGAAATAATTTTTTGATAATATTTTTACTACATTTCTCTGTACCGCTGCAACAAGGTTTATAACCTCTCTCCCATTCCCAGCCATAAATACAGGTGATACTATGAGCGATGAGAAGAAGGGAATGTTCTGGTTCGTACAGGGAAACGTCAAGATACTTATGCTATGTAGGGTTCTCTGGAGCGCAAGCACCAGCATCATCTACCCATTCTTCAGCTTATACATACTCGCACTCGGAGGCACAAGTACCGAGATCGGGCTCATCAACAGCCTAGGCATCCTAGCAGGGATGGTTCTTTATCCTGTAGGTGGTTATATCGCGGATAGGGCTGGACGTGTCAAGCTCATCGGATACAGTACAGTACTCTATGCATTCGCACACCTGTTCTTCGTGATAGCCAATGACTGGAAAGTCATAGCCATTGGACAATTCTTCAGCCAACTGCTTCTATTCTACATGCCGGCTATGAATGCCCTAGAAGCTGACAGCCTTCCACCCGGAGTTAGAGGTAAAGGCTTTGCAGTTATGATGGTTGTACCGGGCGCTGTCCGTATCATTGCACCGGTTCTAGGCGGATACATAATTGAGTGGTTCCAGAACACCAGCGGTCAAAGCAGTGACCAAGCGCTTGTCTTGGCTGTACGTATCTGCTGGAGCATAGCATTTGCCACAGGTTTACTGGTGGCTTGGCTACGTCTACGATATCTAAAAGAGACCATGACAGAAGAGGAGACTACTGAGAAATTCAGTTTCGCTCAGATCCCCAAGATGGTAATGCCCGCCTATCGTAGTATTCTTGATAGCATCAAGTGGATGGATAAAGGGCTCAAAGTCATCGTGGTTATTGAGATGTTCGCTAGCTTCTTCATCGCCATGAGTGCACCATTCTATGTTGTCTACGCGAAACAGGTGATAGGCTTGGTTGAGAGCCAATGGGGGCTAATAATGTTCATGAGCGGGCTCCTCGGTATCTTGATAGCTTTCCCCCTTGGAGCTACTGTTGACAAGATTGGTCCCAGAAAAATGATCCTGCTAGGTATGACCTTGGCTCCAATCGTTATCTGGAGTTATCAATACGCTGGTGGCTTTGTGGGTGTTTTACTGATTCTCTGCGGCGTCACCATATGTAACAACATTATGATGCCTGCTTTCAGCACAATCATTGCCAATATAATCCCACGAAACCGCAGAGGACGACTTTACAGTTTAATTGGAGAACGAGGCATTATGATTAGCTTCGGTAACTTCTGGGGTGGTGGTTTCCTCTTATTCCCCCCAGCGGCACTAGGAAGCTATGTTGGTGGCTGGATATACAAGCTAAACCCCAATTATCCTTGGATGATTACTAGCGGGGCTCTTGTTATTTGCTTGGTCTTGATATTCTTGTTTGTAAGAAACCCAGCCACAGCAGAGCAATAACCCACCATTTTTCACTATTTTGTTTACGCGGTGTGTTCAAATACGGTATTATACACTAGATACCCATGAAACCCAAGGTTTTGATTAGCCCAGATACAAACAACGTACCCGTTGACGTATCAGACACATTGAAAGAACTCGCAGAAATCGAGTACGTAAAACGACCATACGACGAGAAACTAAGTGACGCAGTAGCCGTTCTTGTAAGCACAGAGCCTATCGATGCAGATTATCTAGATAAAGCCCCTAATCTCAAACTGGTAGCTCGATTTGGCGTAGGATACGACTCAGTTGATGTTGAGGAATGTACCAAACGTGGGATCATTGTCACACATACCCCTGATGTACTCAGTGGAGGCGTCGCTGACCACACATGGGCGCTGATTCTCGGCTACAATAGACATATACCCTTAGCCGATGGGTTCACCAAGACACGTTGGGCTAAACGTGAAGGATATATTCCCTTTGGTCACGACACAGAGGGTAAAACATTGGGTATTCTTGGATTGGGACGGATCGGTGTAGAGGTCGTAAAGAGGGCTCAAGGGTTCCCAGTTGATACCATCTACCATGATGTCTATCGCAGAGAAGACCTTGAGAAAGAGTATGGCCTCAAGTATGTCTCATTTGATGAGCTTCTAAAAAGAAGCGACATACTCAGCATCCACGTAGCCCTGACAGATTCAACCAAGGGAATAATCAATGAAGCCGCCTTCAACAAGATGAAACCAACGGCGCTCATCGTCAATACTAGCCGTGGACCAGTAATAAACGAAAAAGACCTCATCAAGGCACTTGAGGAGAAAAAGATCGCCGGAGCCGCGCTTGATGTCTTCGATAAAGAGCCCACACCTCTTGACAACCCGTTACTCAAGTTTGATAACGTGGTCTTATCGCCTCACTGTGCATCTGCAACATGGGAGACTCGTAGAAAGATGGCTGTAAGGTCTGTTGGAAACGTTAAGGCTTTGCTTGAGGGGAAGCGTCCGCCTCATGTGGTTCCCGAGCAGCGTGAGGTAAGCTTCTAGGGTCCATTTCTTTAAATCCCTAAAATGTAGCTATTTGTGATATGACTGGTCTGCAGACAAATCTAGGCGTTATGGCTGTCTGCTATCTGTACATTGTATTGGTTATTATCGTGGCGAGTTACCTAAAAAAAGGTGTACTGAGTCCTAAATCCAGTAGGAAATTCCTCCATTCAATGATAGGCAACCTACCGTTGATCATGCCCTACTTCACCAACAGCATATTTCCATTCCTTGTAGCCAGTCCATTCATCCTTGTAACATTTCTCGTCACCCCATACAGTCCATTCAAGTGGCTCGCTGAGAAACTAAGTGGATTAACAGACATCACCGAGGAAGGTCACCACACTGGTCTCGTATTGTACGCTATCAGCTACAGCGCTCTAGCGTATCTCTATGGTACAACCCCCTATGTTGTAGCTGCAGGTATCTTTCCAATGGCTTATGGGGATAGCACCGCTGCTTTGATTGGTATGCGTTATGGAAAACACAAACTAGGTAAGAAAAGCTTGGAGGGTTCCATGGGCATGTTCCTAGGGAGCTTCATCAGCCTAATGCTCGGTATGTTCTACTTCTCATCAATATACGGTTTCACCGCATCAGCCCAACTAGTACCCGTATTCCTCGTCTCCATCGTGGTAACCATAATCGAGTTCATCAGCCCAAGAGGACTTGACAACATCGCGGTTCCACTACTTGGAGCTTTAACCTTCCTCTATACTGGAGGTGGCGTCTGATCTTCATCGTGTTTGACGGCTTGGATGGCTCAGGAAAGAGCACACAAGCAGAGTACTTAATTCGACACCTTGACGAGATAGGCAAAAGCTATGTTATGCGGGCTCATCCAGCGGAGGATAATTATTTTGGACGAAACAGCCGAGAACATCTTCTCAAGAAGGGCAAGATTGCACATATTTTCGCCAGTATCTTCTATCTGCTTGACGTCGTTCGTTCCATAGTCTTGTATCATGGAAAATCTGTTGACTACGTTGTTTTCGTAAGATACTTGATGGGTACAGCTTACCTGCCTGAGTCCATATACATGACTGGTTACAGGGTTTTCCACTGGCTTGTACCAAAAAGCCCCTATATGTTCTTCATTGATACCAGTCCCGCTGAGGCTCATCAAAGAATCGAGTCTAATCGTCAAGAGAAAGAGATGTTTGAAAGCCTTGAGAAACTAGAAAAAGTACACAAGAAGGTTTCAAGAATAGCCTCTCGCTCAGAATGGATCATTATAGACGGTGATCAACCCGAAGAGCAGATTTTTGAAGAGGTTAAACAGAGTCTGGCTCTTTAAGACCCATCACAAGGAACGTAATCCCAAGACATACTGCTATCTGGACATACATTGGCGCATAGAATCCCACGTTCTCGTAGAGAAGTCCCGCTACCCATGGCGCTGGTAGGCTTGCTAGTTTTCCATATGCATCCATCTTGCCGAATACCGTGCTTCTTTTGCTTGAGTCTACTGTCTCGGTGATGTAACTTGTGTATGATGGCATCCAGAAACCGATGTCCAGCGCTGAGACACCGTAGAAGAAGATGAAATGCTCTATCCGTGTTGAGAACAGAAACCCAATTGGTGTAACAAGCGCCATAGCCATACTCATCAATAATCCCTTCTTTCGCCCAATACGGTCCACAAGCTTACCAAGCGGTACAGAGTCAACAGCCCAGACAAGATTGAAAGCTGTGCTCATCAACCCAAGTTGTACAGTTGTGAATCCAAAAGTCTCTGTGAGTGCTCCATATAGTAGGCTGTATGCTACACTGTAGCTGAATCCCATGGCGATTAACGCAATGTATAGTCTGAGTAGCTCTTTTTCTGGTCCCAATGAGTGCCTCAGTGTTTCCAGCAAGGATTTTTTCTCCTTGTTTTCCGTAGGTTCAAAGGTCTCTCTGAGGTATTTTGTGCATACTAGTACTCCGATGGTGTCTCCTATTACCATCAAGTAGAATATCGGCGTGTACCCCATTCTGAGGGCTATCCAGCCACCGAGGGTTGCTACAAGTGTACTGATTGCTTGTGCTATCATTATTATGGTGCTTAAGGCGGTGGCTCTCTGGGTGATGTCTACAGATTCTGTGATTATAGCGTTTCTCGCTGGGTTTCCCATGTTGAACATGGCTGTGAAGCCCATGAACAAGGCGAACCCGATGAATGCCCAGAAGCTATCAGAGACCAAGAGGAACCCGATTGCGATCACTCTACTCGCTAAACAGGCGATGATGACTGGTTTTCTTCCATAATTGTCACTGATGTAGCCCCAGACGAATAATCCGAGACCGGTACTGACACTAATGAGGCTCTGAACCAAACCAAGCTGACCAAGGGTGATTCCCGTGCTCAGTAGATATGGTTGCCAGATGACGTAGAACATGCCGAGTCCTATCTGACCTAGCAGTGTCTGGACTGCTAGGACACGTATGTTACCCTCTAGGGCAAGGAATCGGCTGATTTTCTCCATGGCAGAAACCAAGGAGGCTAAATGTTGAACAAAGATAAAAGAGAAGCGAATTTACAGATGCTTCCGGAATAACTCGATGTTGTGTTTGACCTGTGGTACATCGTACATGCCGATGTTCCAAGCATCAACGAAATCCTTCCACTGGAGACACCACTCGATCGCCTCATCACCACGATCCCTAAGTCGTCCGGCGTTCAACAGTTTGATGACGTAGACGCCTCTTCCATCCTCTTTCAGTGTTCTGATAGCGTCCAGTCGCTCGTTGAGTGTTCCATCGTCCATGACTGCACCCATCATGTTCAAAGTAGTACAAACCACATCGATCTCAGGGTAATCTAAGACCTGTTTGAGTACCTTGGTGCTGTGGGTGCTCATCGCGGTTGCCCTGATGGTTCCTGATTCTTTTGCTTCAAGCCAAGCCTTCAATGTGCCTTTGCGTTCCTCAAGTGTCCCACTATGGTATGGGTTTCCCACTGAGTCCTTTCGATCAATGGGTTCTGCTGGAACAATATGCATGAACATGATATCAATATAGTCTGTGCCGAGGCTTTTCTGGCTGTACTCCAAGGCTTTCCAGCCATCTTCCTCACTCAAAGCATTGGACTTGTCAGCGATAACAACATCTTTACGGTCTACTAGCTTCAAAGCCTCAGCTACATGAGGATGTGTACCATAATCATCACTTGTATCCCATGTATTAACCCCAAGCTCAAGTGCTCCTCTGAGTATCTCCCCGCCTTCCTCTGGTGTCTTGTCTCCCTGTGTGCGTTTTCCGTCTGGTCCTTTCTTGAAGTTGAAGGGTTCAGTGCCGTAGATGAGTCTTGATACCTCTATATCTGTACTTCCTAGCTTGATCCTCTGCATACATCAAACAAACGCATGGTTGGTTAAGATTCTTCACCTTCAGCAAGGGACTGCTCAAGGCTATTTATTCCCGGAGAAAACAAACCAAACAAAGCACCAGCAACAATAACAAAACCAGATATCAAAAACCATGAACGCACCCCAAGCATCTCAGCAACTGGTCCAGCGATAGCCAATCCAAGGGGAGCCACAGCTATACTTGTCGCCATAACCAGTGTGAATACTCTTCCCTGCATCTCGTGTGGGATCATGGTCTGGAGTACTGTCATGAAGGCACTGTTGCCGATGGAGTTCATGAAGCCGAAGATGAAAACGAAACAGATACCCAGCCAAAGCAAGGTACTTGGAGTCTGACTGAAACCAAGAATCCCCAACCCAGCTACAGTGATAGCGGAGAAAGCTGTCTTGCTCTTACTCTTGAATCCTCCCCAGACCCCAAGCGCTAAACCACCTAGGATCATTCCAAGCCCATTTGCTGACTGTATCCAAGCTAACTCGATGGCTCCCCCTTTGAAGTAATCCGTTACTAGCAACGGTAAGAGGGAGAAAGCAGGGTTAGTAACCATGTTGATTGCTAGAGAGATCATCATAATCTGGACCAATGGCTGCTTTGACCATATCCATCTGAGCCCTTCACGCATATCAGACAAGACACCTCTTGCACTCAAGTCCTTTCTTTCCGGCTGTGGAACTGCGATAAACACGAGGGGTCCTACTGCCATAACCGCCGTCAAGACATCAACAGCGATTACATACTCAATTGGGAACATCTCCAATAGAACTGCTCCTAGAGGAGGAGCAACGATTGAAACAAGCCCTTGTAGGCTTTGATTTAGACCAGCTACTCTTGGTAATTGTTCTCGTGGTACCATCATGCTTGTTGATGCCTGCATGGCTGGCCACTGGAACGCGCTACCTGTTGATCTGATAAGCATTACAGCATAGATATGCCAAACCTCAACACGATTAACCATGAACAACCCAGCTAGCACAAGCACTGTAGCCGCAATCATGCTATCTGAGACCATCATCACCTTTTTCCTGTTCCAGCGGTCAACAAGAGCTCCAGCGAAAGGAGCCAGCACTACTTGTGGTATGATAGCTGCAATACTGGCTGTGGCTAATACCTGAGCTGAGCCTGTTTGCGCAGTGAGGTACCAGACAAGAGCGAATTGAACTAGTCTGCTACCGAAGAGGCTGAATGCTTGTCCGCTGAATATGACGAGGTATGGGCGCATCTGTTTTGAGAGGAATCCGGTGTCTTCGCTCATGCTTGTTCAATCCATACCTTGGGGTGATCAACTGGTTTAGAGGTTCTGGGTAATATTGATCACTTTCTGGTTAAACGAGAGGATATGATAAAAAGGGTGCTAATAGTTGCTGAAGTGAGCGTGTGCTATCTTGTACTCATCTTCCTTGATGTAAGCTATGGTTACTGGTCCACGTTGCTGCTTGTCTGAGCCTTTTCGCTGGAATATCCAGTCAGCCTTCACCAACACCATATCACCAAACTCCTCAACTTCTACATCCTCAAGCCACAGCTTGTTGCCATTATCCTTTCCACCTTCAACGAACCCGAACTCGCGGTGATGCTCTACAAGATTATCTATGCCTTTGATGAGTCCCTGTTTCTCGCTGCTGAAGTATGTGACACGGTAATCGTCTAGGAACAGTTCTCGTACCTTGTCTAGGTTGTAGTTGTTCCATATCTTAACCCATTCATCAACTATCTTTTCGCTGAAAACCAATCTAATCCAAGAAAAATATAGCGCCTTATGATAAGAAGTTAATCAATAAAATAGGGGCTTAGAAAGGC
>JAOZIG010000280.1 GCA_026014515.1 Candidatus Bathyarchaeota archaeon
TCTCTCAGGTGTTAGCACAGAAGAAGTCTGGGTCGATGCTGAAAATGGTGTATGGGTGCTTTGTTCCATTCCTATTGCCAATATCGAGCAAAATTTTGAGCCAGCTTCAGAAGCCGTTGCAGAGGCCTTTGTCGAGAGTGAGGCTGCCGAGGCCGCCAACACCAAGATGAAAGAAGCATTCGCCAACTTATTGAAGGGAGCTAACTGAGTTTGTCAGTACCCAAATATGTAGTGGCTATAATTTTTCTGGTGGTGTTGCTCTTCTTTGGTTGCACCACCACCAGTGTCCCCCAAGCAGAGGCTAATGCTCTTTCCTACCTAGATGTGAGCAGTTATCCTTCAAATGTCTATGTGGGACTCTCTGGGCCATATTCAACACAAGAGAGAATGGTTAGTGAAGCAATCCTTTCAGCGGCGAGGTCCATACATATCAAGCAGGCCCTTGCGCTGGATAGTAGGCTCGTGACCTCCTATCGCTCAGACAAGGGATTGCAGTCCTTCGCTAAGGATGAAGCCGCCTTCTTTGATGATACGGCGATGGCTGAAACCATCAACCAACTCGGGATCCTGGAAGTCCACTTCGACCCTGACGCTGGTGCTGTCGTGGTGGTGAAAAATAGCCAGGAAGATGCCAAGGCACGTGTCTACGAGAGTGAGTACAACAAGGAAGGCAAACCGACATGGCTTGCTATTTATCCCAAGGTAGAAGGGTATCGCTTTGGTGTCGGCTCTGCAAAACGTCATTACTTTCTCAACAATTCATTGGAGGCAGCAGATTTTGCCGCTGCTCAGAATCTTCTCGATCTGAAGACTGAACACGCCTATTCAATCGAGAACGTGACAACAGAAAACGAACTGATGGAGCGCTCGCTCTACCAGGCTCAGCGTGGCTTGCTCAAGGGTTTTACTATCATAGCTCGTTACTATGAAAAGGAAACTGATACCTATTGGAGCCTTGCTGCCAGTCTGGAATAAGGAAAATCGCTATGAAACGAATCATGTTGGTAAGTCTTTTATGCATACTGCTTGCAGCCTCGTGCGCGATCACCCCAAAGACCAATGCAGATGGATCCCCCTATTGGACTAC
>JAOZIG010000305.1 GCA_026014515.1 Candidatus Bathyarchaeota archaeon
TACGAGACCTATCTCGATACCGTTAAACCAACTGAAACAAGATATTCAAAGTAGATCGAGATGGCTAAGAGGATAGAGAAGAAACCACAGGACAAGCTCACCCCAACTGGGAATAGTACGTTAAATCCATTCACTGAACCAGTCGCGTATATTGAACCCGGTGAAGAAGTAGATATATCCACTTGGGACGCCTACGGTGGTATCATAAGTCCAACTAGAACCTTTCAAGAAGCCGTGGATCAAGGACTAGCAGGAGCATTGAATCCAGTCACTGGTCCTATCTATGTTAGAGGCGCGGAGCCCGGTGATACATTGGCAGTGGAGATACTTGATATAGAGTTGCCTGAATGGGGTGGTTCTAGTATAATCCCAGGATTTGGGGCATTGGAAGGGTGGCTTAACCTTATGGAGCCACGTACAAAGATCAGTTACATCAAAGACGGCAAGATTACCTACGAGACCGACCATGGTAAAATCATTGAGTTGGACGCTGAACCCTTCATAGGAACCATAGGTGTGAGTCCAGCATACGAGGCAATACAGACTCTAGCACCCGGACCACACGGTGGAAACATGGATTGCCCGGATATCAGACCCGGAAACACATTATATCTGCCAATTACTCAGAAGGGAGCTTTATTTGGACTAGGAGATGTGCACGCAGTTCAAGGAGACGGAGAGATATGTGGCACAGCGGTGGAGATCGGTGCCGTGGTTAAAGTCCGTTTCAGTGTGTTGAAGAAGACAATTGCATGGCCCCGCGTTGAGTCAGATGATATGATCATGACAGTTGGTAGTGCTAGGCCATTGGAGGACGCGGCTAGGTTGGCTTATCGTGAGTTGATCAGTTGGATGGTCAGTGATTATGGCTGGGACCGGGATGACGCGTATATGTTTCTAAGTCTAGCTGCCAAGGCGAGGATAGCTCAGATAGTTGATCCCTTATACACTGTTGTCGCTAAGGTATCAAAGAAGCATCTCTAACCGTGGATATGCTTTAACACGTTTTCCCATTTTTCGTCTTTACGCAGAATCTCATAGACACGCATCATCTCAGTCTCATAGGTCTCAAACTCTTCATCAGCGT
>JAOZIG010000147.1 GCA_026014515.1 Candidatus Bathyarchaeota archaeon
TAGGATTACCATGATAAACTGGAAACTAGACCTTCGCCTATTATCTTTCATAGTGCTCTTCATTGGTTTGCTGATGGGAATTCCGACCGCTTTGGCTTTCAATTTTCAGGAATTGGATGCAATCAAGGGTTTTCTGGTTGCATACGCTGCCATAGCAGTGTTCTGCACCACCATCCTCATCAGTACCGGTAAATCACAGAATAAACAAATGCTCGCTCGAGATGGTTACCTCGTGGTTACCTTGACCTGGATCATTGCAACAGCATTCTCGGCCATCCCTTTGGTTGCAAGTGGCGCGTATGTCGACTATCCCAGTGCTTATTTTGAGGTCATGAGTGGATTCACCACCACTGGGGCTACTGTACTTCCTGAGATTGAAAGTCTTCCTAAAGCAATCCTGTTCTGGCGTTCACAAACCAACTGGCTGGGGGGAATGGGAATCGTGGTGCTCTTCGTGGCCCTGCTACCAGCCCTCGGAGTTAGTGGCTCACTGCTCGTTGGTGCTGAAACCGTTGGCCCCACAAAGGATAAGCTTACACCTAAGATCAAGAATACTGCTCTCATACTTTGGTCCATCTATATAGGTTTTTCTGTTCTTGAAACAATTCTACTCCGCTTAGGTGGACTCTCTCTCTATGACGCGGTAACGGTTACCTTCTCTACGATGGCAGCTGCAGGATTCTGTGTAAAGAATTCATCCATAGGGACATTCTCCAGTCTCTATGTCGATGTCGTGGTAACCATATTCATGCTCATTGCAGGCGCCAACTTTGCCCTTTATTACAAGGCAATCAGTGGAAGACTAAAATCCGTGCTCAGAGATGGAGAGCTTCGTTTCTATCTTGGCATCTGGGCAGTGGTTGCAATCCTTGCTGCATGGAATCTTACCGTTTCCAATACCTATGGAACATTCGCTGAGTCTTTCCGCTATAGTGCATTTCTAACCGCATCAATACTCACAACCACAGGCTTTGCTACCACCGACTATGTCCTCTGGCCTGCATTCCCCCAGCTCCTCTTCTTCCTACTCTTCTTCATCGGAGGGTCTGCTGGATCTGCTGGCGGTGGTGTAAAGGTGGTCAGGGTT
>JAOZIG010000486.1 GCA_026014515.1 Candidatus Bathyarchaeota archaeon
GAAATGATAGGCGCTAACGCTCATGCCAAAAACAATTATGAAAAGAACCTCACCAATGATTTGAGAGAAATGGCTGAACTGGGAGTGCCTAGAGTCCCTGTTCACCTGAGTAACTCAACTGACCCTCTGCAGGTAGGCCTCGAGTCTCAATACGGCCACACGCTCCTGACGTTGCGAGAAATGCAGCGACATCGAGAATTGGTCTCCCATATCACCATTCTCACAAAAAATCCTGAGCAGCTGTGCAAGTCTGAATACCTTGACATTGTGAGCGCCACGGATTTTCAACCCTTCACCGCGCAGGTTACGTGCGCTTACTGGCGTGATGAACCGAGAGCCTTTTACGAGCCCAAGGCTCCTACTGTCCAGAACAGACTAGATTCAATCGCCAAGTTGGCAAAGGCTGGTGTGGATGTGGAGTTGCGGATTGATCCGCTGTTCCCTTCAAGTAGACTGACACCTCCTCTTATGAAGCATCGGCACCTCTCATCATACGGGCTTGTAGAAGCCCAGACCCGAGAAGATATGAAATCTCTAGTGGAACTTGTTTCCAGCATTGGCATCAAGTGTATTGTCGCCAAACCTCTCCGCATCCCTATCTCCAAGAAGGCAGAGACAGGCAAGAATTGGTTTAAGGATCTTTACCTGGATGCCACGGCAACGGGAAAACGTTACACCAAAGGCCGCAGTTGGCGCCTACCCGAAGAGTACCAAAAGGAATTGATGCACTCGTTGGATCATATTTGCTCTCAGCATGGGGTACATCTCAAGCACTGCATGCATGATGTTCTAACCCGGAAGTGAGGTAAGCTTGACCCTATATACAATTGGCTTTGCCCAAAAAAGCGCTAGGGAGTTTTTCGGCATCCTCCAGAGAGCCGCTATAAAGCAGTTGGTTGATGTCCGTCTGAACAATCGATCCCAGCTGGCTGGTTTTACTAAGCGCGAGGACCTTGTTTACTTTCTGAGTGAATTATGCCAGGCCGAGTACCGCCATGAACTACTTTTGGCTCCTAGCAAGGAATTACTGAATGGTTATAAAAACGGGGAGATTAGCTGGCCAGAATATGTCTCCAAATTTTTGGC
>JAOZIG010000339.1 GCA_026014515.1 Candidatus Bathyarchaeota archaeon
TCCAGCCGAAGCTTCTGTTGCTCATCACTATGATGTTATTGTTTTGTCCCATACGTGCGATGGTCTCAAGCTCTGCTGCGGCTAGTCCAAAGCTGCCGTCTCCTACGAGTGTGGCGATACAGCTGTCTGGTCTTGCTACTGCTGTTCCTATTGAGGTGGGTATGGCGTATCCTAGGCTTCCCATGGCGAAGTTGTATGCCATGCTTCTCCCTGCTTCTGGTACCTTGTAGAATGTTGATGTATAGATGGCGGCGGTTCCTACGTCCATGACGAGACATCGTTTATCTGGTAATGCCTTCTCAAGCATCTTGATGAACCGTACCGGGTGAATAGGTGTCTCGGTGCTACCAGCTAGGCTCGCTACATATTCATCGTGTTTCTTCTTTTCCTCGACAAGTTTCTGTATGCGTGGTAGCTTCATCATCTCCCTTGGATTGGAGTCTGCTAGTTCAAGCATCCACTCGATGGTTCCAGCGACATCACCGATCATGATAACATCGACAGGGTAATTGTTTCCTGCTTCAGCCTCGCTGATGTCAAGCTGTATTATCTTTGCCTTTGTGTCGACGGGTGGTACTGTCCATTTGTCTGTGCCCGCGCTATCAGTACTTGAACCGATGAAGAAAACTAGATCCGATTCGCAGAGTACCTTGTTGCTGAGTGCTGTGCCTCCACGGGCTCCGATTACTCCTAGGCTTAGTGGATGTTTCTCGGGGAAGGCGCCTTTACCGTTTATCGTTGTTCCTACTGGTGCAGCGAAATACTCGGCTAAAGCAACGACATCATCCCAAGCTTGACTATAGAGTACTCCTTGACCGCAGACAAAAACGGGGCTCTCAGACTCACCAAGTAGCTTCAGTGCCTCCATTATTTTTCCTGTGGCTGCGACTGGTCTGTGTCCGGGGTAGGTGGTGAAGTCTTTCTGGGCGTAGAGTCGTGGGTTAACGGTCTCGCCTTGTAGTACATCGTAGGGTAGTCTGATGTGTATTGGTCCGGGTTTTCCGGTGGTGGCTAATCTGAATGCGCGTCTTATGGTGTGGGGTATCTGGTCTGGGTTTGTGACTGTGATGGATTCTTTGGTTATTCCTTTGAACATGCTTGTCTGGTCTAGCCCGGTGAGCATGTTCTGTGTCTCAAGATGCAGTGGTATGTCGGATGTGAAGAATATCATGGGGAGTGAGCCCTTGTATGCTTCAGCAACGCCCGGTAATACGTGGGTGCTGCCTACACTGGGTGCCTCACATAGTCCGGGTTTGAAGCTAAACCTTGCGTATCCGTCTGCCATGAAGGCTGCGCTGCGTTCATCTCGTGCCATAACATGTTTGATGTCTGGGTAGTCAAGCCACTCCTTGTACCATGGAAGTGTGGTCTCTCCTGGGAGCCCAAAAACATGCTCTACATCATAGTTTCTTAGCATCTCAAGTAATGTTTTTGACGCGTTCAAAGTATTCACCAATAGAAAACAGTGGTGCCCAGAGCCATAATAAGCCCTTCGCGTCCAACTGATGAATACATTTAATAAAACATATACGGAACACTGTGTCTGAAGGGGCTTGTTTTCACAAGCTTGCTGACAAACTCCCAAAAACGGAGAAGCCTTCGCGGGGCGGGGCTTACGGGACCGGGAGTGCCCCGGAACGTCAGCAGGCGAAAAAAATGAATAAACAAACAAAACAGGCATTGATCTTTCTAGGATCAACACATTTCCTGATACACGTATACAGCCAACTACTACAGGCATCATTACCGGTAATCAGACAACAGTATGGGCTAACATTGACCGAGGCGAGTCTACTGGTCTCGGCTCCCATGCTGTTACAGATACTGCTGTACATTCCAGCGGGAATCATGGCGGATAGACGCGCGAACCTAGTGCTAGCGGGGAGCTTCATTGCCACAATGCTTGGAGCCCTACTTGTACCAAACTCAGGCAGCTATATCCACCTCTTAGCTTCTTTTACTTTGATCTCGATTGGTTCGACTCTTTACCACCCACCGGCGTTAAAGGCGACCAGCGAGCTTAAGGACGAGAACAGGGGCTTCGTCATGGGTGTCCAGAACGGTGCAGGTAGCTTAGGCTACTCCGCTGGACCGTTATTGTACAGTTTATTGTTACCGATTTATGGTTGGAGGATAGGTTACTATCTGTGGGTTCCACTACTGGTGGTAGCCGCGTTATACAGTTACAGGTACATCAGTCATATCGAGCGGGCGGAGAAAACCACTGCAACAGGCTCGATAAGGAGTCTAGCAACAATGGGCTTCATATCCATAGCAGTAAGTGGAGCGTTAGTTGATGCAACTTACTATTGCATTACCACATACATCACCACATATTACACGGAGGTACGTGGAATCTCCCCCGGACTGGCTGGAGTAATATTCGGTTTTGGTCCCATACTTGGGATTCTCGGCAGTGTTCTCGGTGGTGGATTGGGTGACCGTGTTGGTAAACGTAGAGGATTTATCCTCGTGATATCTGGGATGGGCTTCGCAATAGCTTTGATACCTTTGACGGGTAGCGTGCTTGTTTCCAGCCTCTTTTTCGTTATCTGGAGAAGCTTCTACAGCGCGAGTATGCCGTTGGTGAACTCGTTGATTGCTGAGAACACTGGCTCCGAGAATAGGAGTCTAGGTTACAGCGTGTGCTCCATTGTATCGAGTCTGGTGGGGTCAACGATTCCACCTTTGGTCTCTTTGATCGTTGAGGCATACTCGTTGAACACAATGTTCCCAATAGCCATTGGACTATTGGTACCCGTAGCGGGGATATTCCTGCTTATCAAAAGTAGGAGCTAATCCCTCCCTTTTTTATCAAGTAACGCTAGGCTATAGAGTAATGGTTCTAATTACCCTTCAATAATCACTTTAAATTTGGTTTTTATACAAGCGTGTAGCAAGATGTGAGAATCTAGAAGGTAACATCAATGGAGTTCCATGAAGACGTAATCGTCATAATAGGACACAACGGTGCAACAGTCACAGACGACGGCAAATACTACCTCTTCTTCGGAGGCTACGAACACGCAGCCGAGTTCAACGGAACCATTGTCACCGAGGACGAGGTGGAGATGGCTATCAACCACGAGGTACTCCACTGCGTACTAGACAGCATAGGCGAAGACGCGGAGAAACTCGACAACATCTGGTGCAAATACGAGGGAAAACGCCACAAACTCCTAGACCATTGCAGCCAGATGGGATTAGGCTTCTAAACAAGCATCCATGTATCAAATTTTTCAATTTGATTTGTAAATTTTTTATCCTAATAATACAAAGTTAGTTAATATGCCACCAGAAGAAACACAAAAGAAGAAAATAAAACTACTAGACCTAGCGATAATCCTACTTAGCCTAGTAAACATCTTTGTCTTTGTCTGGTATATCCCACAACTCGACAACCAGATAGGCGAGTATAGGGGTAATCTTACGGCTATTGAGAATGAAATCGCTGATTTAGATCAAATCGTATATGATTACAACCTAGAGGACACCAAGTTATTGATAGCGAGAGGTAACCTTGACCTTGTCCTTACTCTCATTGATTTAATGGATCTCAAAGAGGAAGAATCATATCTGTCAGAATATGAGCAAACTGTTGCATTTGTTGATGTTCTGGCATTAAGGGCTATAGGAGGTAGGTATGGGTTTGAGGACAGTATGGTTAGTGACGCCGAGGATTATACCCAGACGATAAACCAGTACAGGTGGCAGTATGAACAGATGTGGCTCGAAGAGAGAGAAGGATACCTGACTGATATTGAAGGGTTAAAAACGGAGATAAATGGGATTGAGCTGTTGAAATCTAGACTGGTTGTCGGAGGAATGCTTGTTCAAGTCCTAATAAGTCTATTAACATATCAAAAGGGTCGATCCGACTAAACAATCACCGAATTTACAATACAGTTGATAAAACCTCGATTAGACATACAATCTCATATAACCAGAGTATTCCATGAATACTGATCCTTTCTTTTTCAATTACTAGAATTAGAATAGCCGCTAACAGGGAGGGGGGGTACAGCGATTAAGACTGGATACAGCTTTTTTACCTAAAAGAACCCCTAAAATGGCTCTAAATGTGATCTGATCTATGACAAAAAACGTCACCTTAAGGATAAAAAGTGTGATGAAACGCGTTTAACGCCATACTTTTTCAAGCAGCTTCAAAGCGTTTCCGCCGATGATCTTCTCTATCTCAGCATCACTGTATCCGTGTTTGATCATCCACCTCATCACGTTCACGAACTCGTTCGGGTTCTCCATTCCCTTAACATAACCCGGATCAACCATGTCTTTTGGCACTGGGTATGGCTTAGTCTTCTCGGCACCGGGTCTATCATAGTGACCCATACGCCGTGGGAACCACACCTCATAGAGCTTCTGATGAGCACCGTACAATGTATCTGGTCCACACCCCACATGGTCAATACCCATGAGATCAATACAATACTCGACGCACTCCATATAGCTCTCAATACTACCCACCGGATGCTTCTCTGTACGTAGTCCCTGACCAGCGCCCCCGACACCAAGAACACCATCACGCTCCGCCAATGCCTGAAGCACCTCATCACCCTTAATATGCCCCTGCGCTATCGCCGCTGGTCCACTATGACTATCATAGATGGGATAATCGCTTGCCTCGATGGTCTCTAACGCTGTCCTGTCATTGGTGTGTCCAATATCAATCAAGAGCCGTAGTTTGTTCATCCGCTTAACCGAGTCATAACCGAAATCCGTTAAACCAGTATCTTGATAGGTCTCACTCATGCCACCGCCTAGCATATTTGACTCGCTGTAACAGATACCCATACTCCGAACGCCTAACCCGTAGAGTACATCAATGCGGTCAAGCTCGTTCTCGATAGGCGTAGCCGACTCCATACAGAAGACCAAAGCGATCTTACCGTTCTTCTTCGCGTCCTTGATGTCCTTAACAGTCTTACAGTGTACCACCATGTCCTGATGAGCCAAGTCGCTGAGCCTGATACCCAGATCATGTACAATATCATCAAACTTCCAGCCACTAAAACTCGTGATATACGTCATCCCATCCATCATGTTATCAAAAACACAGTCAAGATTACTGGTACTCAGAGCCTCATACGCTGTAAACTGACGACCAAGATGATCCAGCTCAGGTAACTCCCTCATATCCTCTGGGTATAGAACAGGATGCTCATGGAGATCAATGACAGTTGTTTTCTCAACAAGCTCCCGATACCTTTCTTCCTCAGTCTTGCTCAGTGGAACATAGTAAGGCTCCACTCTTGGATGCTTCACAAGTTTGAACTCATGATAATCAAAACCCGGCTCAAGGAAATCATACGCCTTGTAACCGTTATACTTCTTCACACCGCCCAAAGTTATCAAGAAAACATAGTCAATTATGCATAAAAGATGCACCAGACGCGTGGGTATTTATAACGCGAAAACAAAATACAGCTAAGGAGTTTATAGTCAATGCAAACTACAAAAGTAAAAGGATCAAACACGAAACACAAGGTATTCTTGTACACACTGAGCACCTGTGGATGGTGTAAAAAAACCAAGGAGATACTCAAAGAAAAACAAGTAGCCTACGAGTACATCGACCTCGACACATGTAGCAAGGAAGACCAGAAAGCCGCAATAGATGTTCTCAAGACAAAAAACATCCCAGTCGCCTTCCCGGTAATCATAGTAAACGATAACACCATCATACAGGGATTCAAGAAAGACGACATACTAGAGGCAATCAAGTAATGACCACCGTTGAGGAGACGCGTAAAAGAGCCGAAAGAGACGCTCTCCGCAACAGAATACACCTATGCCCCGACCCAGAGCTACTCCAAGAACTATTACAGGGATTAGCTGAGAACGAGAAAAGATACGGATACCCTAGCTGTCCATGCAGAATAGCATCAGGAAACCTAGAAACAGACCGCGACATCCTATGCCCATGCGACTACAGAGACCCTGATGTCGAGGAACATGGTCAATGTTATTGCGCCTTGTACGTGAATGAAGCTGTTCACAAAGGCATAGAACCCGTCCATTCTATCCCAGAGCGCCGTCCTATGAATAAACAGATGGCGGCACTAGGAATGGGTGAAGAATCAACAGAAACACTAGAGACAGATGAAGCAGAACCCACAGACCGAAAACTACTCTACTGCAAACAATGCGGATACGTGGTGCTCAGAGAAGAGCCACCCTACAAGTGTCCAATCTGTGGCGCAAAAAGAGAACTCTTCGGAGAAATAGTAGTCGGAGAAATAAAGGTAAGAGAGATTTAATCTCCCTATTTTATCCCACAAGGGCGTTAAAGAACAGCTTGAAGGCGGCATCAGTTAATGCCCTGTTCTGTGGCTGGAAACCATACAGGATAACCTTACCATCATTCTTCCTTGCCTCAATCATGGCTGCCTTACGTGCGAGATGCTCCTCACCGATAAGCCACCCGCTCTGCATCATGTTCTCCTCAGGGTAGCTGACAACCACCTTGTAGTGGTCATTGTTATGGCTGCCCTTCACAGCGTAGGCATGGTTACCCCGTAGTAGGATCAGTCCTTTCTCGGGCATACCGTAAGCTAGTGGGTGTCTGTTATCGATGTCTACCCAGATGGTGCTTCCGGGGCAGTGGAACTTCTTTGGGTCCATATCCTTCAATGGGTTACGGACAGCGATACCTAGTTTCTCTGAGGCGAAGCCCGCGGACTCGTAGAGAGCGATGACGGTGCCACCGTTCTCAACGAACTCGTTTATCTTCTTGACTCCATCCTCACCTATACCAGACTTGTATTCATCGGGTAAGACTGGAGGCGCAAAGGCTCCCTTGTACTTCTTCTCAAAGTGTTCTTCGACCTTCTCACCTGTAATTAGTGCGGTATCATCGCTGGGCAAGATTAATACATCATAGTCCTCTAAGCCAGCCTTGACTTCCTCATCCTTCACAGTAGTATAATCGAAATCGAACTCTTCCAATAGCCATCGTGTCCAGCCTTCATCCATGTTTCCACCCCAGTAACGCTGATACATGGCTACCTTCAGCGGCTTTACAGGCTTTGACTCGGATTCAATCTTATCATCGACAGGAATCAGCTTAAGATGGGTCTCTTCAGCCACCTTCTGTAGCTTCTTCTCACCGCCTTTCACGTGCCACATACCCGCGGGATACGTTTCGTCGCCTACTTTGATAGGCTCAGTGTAGCGATTCACATCGATTCCAGCTTTACTCAGCTTGTTAACTGCCTTGAAGCTATCATTAATCCGACAGTCAATCAAGTAACCAAGCTTGGACTTGCCTTCTAAACCTCCACTTGGTGGCATTGGCTCTACCTTACTGAAGCTTCCACTGGGAACCTCCATAGCCTCTATGATGTCTACGCCCTTGAACTCAGCCATCGTCTGAGTCGCAAAGTCATAGTTCATCATAGGCACACCATCAGGCGTCCTGACCCAGAGATTATCCCTGTAGAAGGTTCTACTAAGTAGACTAATCAGGAAATTACGAGCTGTCTGGCTAGCAAACACCACATAGCTACCCGCTGGGTAAACTATCTCACCGATCTTGAACTCCGTATCCGCCTTATGGATGTCGACGCTCATGTCGCTC
>JAOZIG010000356.1 GCA_026014515.1 Candidatus Bathyarchaeota archaeon
TGAAATGCCAGTAGTTGCCCAATTGAAGGATGAGATAGTACCCATGTCCAAAGTCACAACGTGTAAGACGCGGCTTTACTATGTCGCTTCTATCGTACATGCGCTTCTAGGACGTATGTTGTTCATGGATTTTATATCTCAGATGCTGAAAGATAGGGCCCAGAAACCTTTGACCATCAGTTGTGCTGTAGGTTTAACCTCTGCGGACTACGTTATGAACCAGTACGCCAGTATATACTCGAAAGGAGCACACGTCTCGTATGCCGCTGACCAGAAAGGTTGGGATAATCACCAACACTGGGAATTCGCTCAGTATATAGCCGAAGCTATCAACGAATGGTATAACGCCTCTGACCCCTCCGATGATGTCGCCCGTACCACCTACCTTAGATCGTGCTACAACTCCATCTACATATCTGGTTCCACTGTATACAGAATGCCTTTTGGACTACCATCCGGTATGTGCCTCACGTCCCACATGAACTCGCTCTATCTGGAGATGACTACGTTGTACGCGATTCACGATATATTGGTGAACCACACTCCCCCAGGTTTCAAACCGCCTACCGGTCATGTAGTTACTCCTTTCACTATCAAAGCAGCCCTCGCGGGTATGTTCTACGGTGACGATTCCTTGTTCTTGCTGCCTAAATACTATGGCATTACATCACAAGCCCTTTTCGCTGCCTACAGACGTCTCGGCTTAGAAGCAACGCACTGTATTAAGGATCACCCATTAGACCAAGAGATTCCTTTTGAGCAACAGACTTTCTTGAAGAGAACTTTCTCGCTCAACGAGGAGGGCCACATGACATTCCGTCTAGACAAAGAGACTATTGTCGGCTCTCTCAGATGGGTGAAATCAAAGAACTACAATAAGGTTTCGGTTCTAGAGAATACTGTCCGTAACGCACAGCTGGAAGCCTCCCGCCACGGCACCGCTTACTTCAACGAGTTGAGCGCTAAGATCCGTAGAGCCTTGGCAGAAGCTAAAATCTATGGCGTCGCCATGTACAACTCCATTGCCGAGATCCCTCCTTATTCGGCATAAACAAACACACCGTCTTTACCCTTAGACG
>JAOZIG010000023.1 GCA_026014515.1 Candidatus Bathyarchaeota archaeon
GCCGCCTGAGCAAACCACATACTTGCAGCTCGGAATAACAGATCACTGTACATCATGGGAATACTTCGATGCTGATCGTAATAACGATGATAGGCTTGCTGCAATTCTTGCAGTATCTCTGGATCTTCTTGAGCTAACCCTTGCTGAACGATTGATTGTACATCAATGAGTCGAGCCAAAGGTTTAATCGCCATAAAGCCCATCTCTTCTCTCGTAGTACCGATGAGCATCGGAACTTCTACCTGCCCGTGACATGCTGCAGTAATGGGAAGCTGCGAAACAAGATCTCCATCTCTGGAGATTCTGAAGGTCGCAGCCCCCATGCCATAGGAATGAATAAACTGTTTCTGCAATCCAATGAGATCATCAATTGAGTGCTCAAGTAATTGTTCATCACTAGTGATACCCGAATTTTCCAAAAAAGACATCGAGGTGTTCCTACATGTCTCGACCGACTGAAGCTGGGTAGGTCCTCCACTCATCATGATTGCTTTAGCGATAAAAGAACGAACACGTTTCATGGTAACTAACGCGCTGACCATAGTGGCACCAGCAGACTGCCCTACCACAGTAATATTTTCTGGATCTCCACCAAAACCACTAATATGTGCATGTACCCACTCAAGTGCTACAAGAACATCTCGTAACCCATTGTTTGTGCTGTACTGAGGATTAAGTAAAGAAAAATCGAGAAAACCAAAAATTCCCAATCGATAATTGCATGTTACCACCACCATATCTTGTGTCCGTGATAAATAGGCTCCATGATAGTAGGATTCACTTCCAGATCCATGGGTAAAGGACCCCCCATGGATATAAAAAAGCACAGGACGCCTCTTTTGGTCTGCTCGAGGCGACCAGATATTCAGCGTCAAACACATTGAGGAGTATCTCTTTCTCAGCAGACTCCTCTGCGGACAAATGCCACGATAAGCAGAAGCATCAAAGAGATGTTCGTACCGTAAAATCGGTTGAGGAGGAGAGAACCATAAATCTTCTTCTAATGGTTGTGCATAAGGGACTCCCTTCCAGCTTGATACACCATGATCAATACACCCTTGAATTACACCCAATGA
>JAOZIG010000166.1 GCA_026014515.1 Candidatus Bathyarchaeota archaeon
GTACGGTCAGCAGATTGAGGGATTCGTGTCTTATTACAGTGAGGACACGTATGAGGGCTGGGACATGATATTTGAGAAAAGATTCAACGGTACCATCACAGAGCTCTATTCACTCGGGCAAAGAATCTCAAGCTACGAACCTATTGATATCGGCGGGGAACCAATCTATTTCAGCGCCGGAATACAATATAATGTATCCACAGGCATGCCAATATGGTCCTATGGTGTGGGCCTATGCGATGATATAACAGCGTTGATGACCGGTATGGAGTTCACGCCCACAGTAGTAATGAAGGATGGTAAAGAAGATTCACTCGCTTTTACGCTTGTGGAGGAAAACATGATTCCGTATGAATACATGGTCGAGGGGGTAGAACGTTCTGCGTCCACCTTGTACTATACGCTTGTTTTGCTTATCGTATTGCTCGTCATTGCAGGTGTAGTTGTGTACAAAAGGGGATAAGGATGGCATCATTTGGGTATCTTATCAAATGGGAACTCAGAAAAGTTGGAAAGTTCCCCATCCCAGAGCTGCTGCTCCTTGTTGTTGGTCTACAGATCGGTCTTGGTATGTTCAACGTGAGTGGTGCAACTGCGTCTGGTGCATTCCCTACAGGACCCTCTATTTCACTCATGGTAACTGATTATTATGAGTTGTTTATAATCGACGAATTAGCAGGCACCGCATCAACACTTTTCCTAAGCATCTCACTCTTTGCAGCTATTTTAGTGGCGTTGTCTTTTTCCAACGAAATGGAGACGGGCATGCTTAAAACCGCACTCTCGCGCCCGGTGCGCAGGGAGACTCTCTTTTTTGCCAAGGTAGTTTCAGTTCTTATCATAATCTGTACGGTGACATGTACGCTGGTGTTCGTCTCCATCATTCTACTCGACCCAAGTACTGTATATCAGTTCCTTTTAGCTTGGCGTGTATGGGGTATAGTGCTTCTCCTTCTAGTGATAGCCGCGTTCTTTGTTGTATCCATCGCAGTCCTTGCAGCGTTGCTGTCCAAATCCACTGCTGTAACCTCACTAGTAACCATCGGGGTGGTGGTTGTGTTTGACACCATAGCA
>JAOZIG010000032.1:0-6064 GCA_026014515.1 Candidatus Bathyarchaeota archaeon
GCTGTTGAGGATATCAACGCTGGGCTTCACGCTGTAATCAGTATACTCGCTGCGTTACATGTACGTGACCAGACAGGCGTAGGACAATACATTGATCTCTCGATGCTGGACGCGGGGGTAACTTGGATGACCTATATGGCTGGGAACTATTTCGCTACGGGTAACGTGCCTAAGCGGATGGGTGCGGCTCATCCGAGTATCGTGCCTTATCAGAGCTTCAAGACTGGAGACAACAAGTATCTCCTAGTTGCAGCGGGTAATGACAGGCTCTACAAGATGCTCTGTGAAACCGTTGGTAAACCTGAGCTTGTTACTGATCCAGATTACCTCACAAATGATGACAGAGTTGCTCACAGGAAAGTACTCATACCAATACTGGAGGCTGCTCTAATGGAGAAGCCCAGAGACTATTGGCTTGATAAACTACGGGAGAAAGGGTTCCCATGTGCACCGGTCTACACTATTGATGAGGTGTTTAGTGACCCACAGGTACAGCATCGTGATATGGTTGTGGAGATGGATCACCCGTCCGCGGGCAAGATCAAACAGATAGGCACACCATTCAAGTTATCCGAGTCCAAGACCAAGCTAACCACTCCTCCACCCGAGGTAGGGCAACATACGGAGGAGATTTTGGCTGAAATCGGGTACTCCGTTGATGAGATCAAGGCTCTCCGCGATAATGGAGTAGTCTAACCCTCTTTTTCTTTTCATGAGATTTATTATATGGTGACGCATCTAGCAGGGTAGATGCCGTTAACACCCTACCATGTAGGGCCGGCGCTCCTGGTAGCCCTCCTACTGTACCCGTTGCTGGATATCCCAACTTTCCTAGTGGCGAATGTTATACTGGACTTGGAGCCCTTGGCGGTGTTTTTAGGGTTAGTAAACTGGTCTCTTCACGGAGTCTTCCACAGTTTAACCGTGGGTACGATTGTTGCCCTAGTTTTGGCTGGTATCATGTATCTTATCCGGGGTTTTGTTCCCGGGATTAGTATCGGTAGAACCGAGCCAAGAGAGTATACTATCAAGGAATACATCATCACATCGGTTTCCGGTGTCTGGCTGCATATCTTGATGGATGCTTTCATGTACAATGATCTTAACCTGTTCTACCCGATTCAGTGGAATCCACTCGTTGGTGTATTGCCAGCTCAGGCTGTCATAAACATCTGTCTGATATCTCTACCAGTCGCGTTCATTATCTATCTCATCAGAACAACGGTGCTTACTTGGCTATCCCCCAGAAAAGAAACCCAAGTTAAAGAAGAGACGCCTCAGATTGAGGGAATCCCTGAGAACGAGCCATACATCATATACTATGATCCAGAATCAGTGGAATCAGAGAACACATCTGATCCTGAGCCAGTTGTTGAGCCGGAACCAGAACCTATCCCTAAGCCTATACCTGAACCAGTCTATACGCCGCCAGTAATCAATGAACCACCATCACAAGATGAACTGATAACCAACGAGATACAACCAGAAATCGTAATAGGCGTTGACAAGACCCCGGTTCAATGGGGGATAATCGGGAAAAGCGGAATAGACAAGGTAGCTGTAGACTTGAACGAGCCCCATATCGTGTTTGTCTGTGGAAAACAGGGGAGCGGTAAGGGCTATAGTATTGGTGTCATCACGGAGATGCTTCTCTCAAAGACCATCCCCAAGATTAGCCAAGTTAAGAAACCGGCTACTGTGATTGTTTTCCATAAGCCTCGTGAGGATACAAGGTCAGAGTTCTGGAGCATAATCGATCCAAACCTGAACATTGGTGAGGTTCAGGTGCTGAAAGATGAGTATGGGGTTGCTCCTAGGCGGGTTATTGATGCGAACAAGTTCAGGATATTCATTGATCCCTTTGTCTATGAGAATGAGCGTACTCGTTTTGAGGAAGACTATGGCACCAAGGCGTATCCTATTGCCATTAATCCCTCAAGGTTGACCGCTGAGGACTGGCCCTATGTATTGAGCATCGGTCGTAAGAGCGGTAGCATGTATGTCAAGAAGATATTCCAGATAATCAAGAAGACCCAATACGATGACGATTTTGGGTTGGACAAGATAAGACGATATATCGATGCCAGTGATTTGAACCCTAACCAGAAGGGCTTTGCCAGTATGAGGCTGGAGACACTTGAGGATTATCTCAATGGTGGAGATTTCCTGCGTAATTTACTGGTTGGTGGCGTGAATATCTTTGATCTTCGTAAGATTATGATGGAGCCCGATGATATCTTCAGCGTCATGATGCTGGTCATCAGCAGCCTATTGAATGATACAAGGACCGAGCGTGAACAGTTCGTGTTTGTTATCAACGAGGCTCACGATTACCTACGTAAGGGTTTGAGCAAGGAGTTCACAGACTACATTAATTATCTGATTAGAAAGAAGCGTCACGCTGGGACATGGCTGATGCTGGATACTCACTTCCCAGAGGATGTTGACCCCAAGGTAATCAAGGGCAGCGACATCAAGATATTCCACAAGTCAGACGTAATCAGCAGTAACCTATTGAAGCAGATAGTCGAGGGAACCCCAATTCCTCCACATCATCTTGAGACTGGGCAGTCGATTATCAGGGCGGATAAATCGAATCTTGGTCCTGATTCTGTGTTGATTGTTCAGGTGCGTCCAAGGTTGACGCATCACGGTGGCGCTACCAAGACCGCTGTATAGTAAATCTTTTCCAGATAATTGTGTCTATTAGGTTCATGGAAACCTTATTTGATGGTAAAAAAGCGTTCAAGCACATCGAGAAACTTGCAGTAGAGATAGGTGCAAGACCCGGTGGAAGCCCAGAGGACAAACAAGCAGCCGATTATATCAAAGGCTACTTTGAGTCACTGGGGCTAAAGACATGGACACAGGAGTTCACAATTAAGACCGGTCACACAACACATCAGTCTCTTGATGTCATCAAACCCTACAAGAAATCGATCACATGCGAAGGTTTGTCACTTATCGGACAAACTGGACCAGAAGGCATCGAGGGTGAACTAGTCTATATTGAGACCACGGACGAGGAGTATCTAACCCCTGAGATCACTGGCAAGATTGTGGTCACGAATGGTGTTCAGAGGAAGAACCTTGACTTGATCCAGAAGATGAAGCCCAAGGGGTTTATCCTGATTGAGCGACACCCAAGGGTACTGCCTAAACACTTCTGGGGACAGTTCCCGAAGAACAAGGACTATGGTAACTATCCCTCTGTACGGATCAGCTTTGAAGATGGACTGAGTCTCCTCAAGGATGGAGCAACCCACGTAAAGATAGTTGTTCAGTCTGAGCGATACGAGAAACAAACCCAGAACGTCGTCGCTGAACTGAAAGGCACACTAAAACCAGAGGAAATAGTGGTTGTAGGAGGACACTACGATACTGTACCCGATGTAAGAGGCGCCAGCGATAACGCTGGTGGAACATCTATCGCCATGGAGCTAGCACGCGTCTTCAAAGAAAAGGGCAGCAAACGAACCCTAAGATTCGTGGCTTGGGGCAGTGAGGAGATGGGACTGGATGGTAGTAACTTGTACGCTAAGAAGCTCAAGGAAGCTGATAAAGAGGCTAAGGAGAAGGACAAGGAGGCTAATACTGAGCTTGATAACACGAAACTCTGTGTGAACCTTGATGTACATGGTGCGTTGCTGGGTACGAATAATGTGTATGTGATTGGTGAATCGATTCTGACTCATAGTGTTAAGCTGTTGAGTAAGGAGTCTGGTATCGTCTTTGATGTAAAAGAAGATGTGTACAGCAGCGATGGTACTCCCTTCTCTGCGGTGGGCATACCTAGCGTCAGCTTCAGCCGTGATAGTGGTATCAATATTATGATGCACAGTGTCGAGGATATCATCGAGTATCTGAGCCCAGATGCTTTGGAGAGGCAGGGTAGGTTTGTTGAGACTTGGATGACCCGGTATATCAGTGAGGGCTCGGTTTTCCCGTTCCCACATACGGTTCCTGAGGCTTTGATGAAGAAGATCGAGGACTATTATGCCCGGTGGAAGGAGCCCCTTCCATAATCACTACCACTATTCTATCATACCATTATATACACGGGTTTTAGATCACGAATAGCTAACATAACTAAACAATCCTTTTTATCAAATAAGCCATGAAACGCCTGAATTGAGCGCCAGAAGATCCAAGTTTCAGCTGTCCGTTGAGGTCTTAGAATGCATAAAGTCAGGTGAGGCTAAGCCGACACGTATCATGTATAACTGTAACCTCAGCTGGAAGAGTCTGAAGGATATTCTCGAAAACCTCACCGATCAGGGTTTGCTTGAGGAGACTGTTGTTCAAGGCAAGAAACGCTCGAAACGCCAGTATGATATTACCTTGAAAGGCGAGAATGTGCTCAAGTATTATCGTATGGTAAGCGGCTTGATCGAAGTCGAAGGTTTGAGAGATTAATCTCCCACCATATTTTCAATAAATAACTGTCCCAATGGTGTATAGTTACTAGATTATTTTCTAGACTAGGTTTTTGTCAATGTAGGCGAATATTTCATCGAGCCTCGTAGGGTCTGCGTATATGGTGTATCGTGAGGTTTTTACTATTAATCCTTGTTTTGCTAGTTCATTGATGCAGTTTGTTACCTTTTTCCCATTTCGTTTAATCTTATTCTGAATGAAACTTCTCATCTGATCAATGGGGATATGGTATGCTCCAAACGCATTTGAGTTAACGAGTCTGTTCAGTACATCTGCTTTTATCTGGTTATCAGAAAAAGCCTTTTTAACCAAATAAAGTTCACTAAGTATACCTTATTAGTAAACTATTAATACTTTGCTAGTTAATAACCTAACTGTAGACCTACACGTAGGTCTATGTATCGGGTAATAGAGTGAACCTAGGAACATGTACAAAGAAAATAGAAAATCAGTAATATTGACCCTATTCGGGTCAAGCCCTAAGACCAGAATACTGGACCTGTTCATAGATAATCCATTGTTTGAGTTCTCGAAAAACGAGATCATTGAGGCTCTGGGGATGGCTAAGAGTACACTCTACGCTGTTTTGCCTGAGTTGGAGAAAGAAGGTATAATCGTGGAGACAAGGCAGATCGGTAAAGCATCATTATACCGTCTAAATAATGAATCCCCTGTGGTTCACGAGTTCAAAAACCTGATCAGAGCATATGTAAGAGAATCAGCAAAATCAAACATAGTTGAGGAAACTAAACTAGTTATCGCTAAATAACTACTATGGCTTTTCAAATTCTGCTGCTGATTCATCATCCTGAAAATCGTCAGGATATGCAATGATAATTTGTAGTTTCATCGTCATTTTTTTCGAGTTGTGTAATCACTGAGCCATAGATGCCGATAAACTGTATGTCTCCCGGGATCATTTCTTCGATGCTCCATCGATTACCTTTGATTCTATCCCTTGAGAAGACCAACAAACCTTCGCAATAAGCTTCCATTGTGAGATTGTGAATTTCTTCCACGGTGAAACCCTCCTCTATGAGCTGTTTAGCGCGGACGATTTTTACCACGTTCCCTCCAGGGTGGTGGTGTTCGATCATGTGTTTGACTAGTCTGTTCATGGGGTTGGATTGGTGGTGGACATGATAAAACAGACGCAGGGTCTTAGAGGGTGGGTTAGATAAAGTACAAGAGAATAATTCTAATAATTAACCTAAACTTTCACCTATTTTCTTAAGCAACAAAACATCATCCTGTTTTAATTTATACACTTCAAGCTCAGATAATAGATTAGGAATTATCTTCTCAAGAAAACTCTCGAAATCGTCAAAAGTAAGTGATTCTTCTACAACGGTTCCAGACTCAGAGCTAAGATAAAAATTTCCTTTATAGAATCCAACTTCTAAGGCATAATTATCATAATCTCTAACATAAACTCCCTCTGGCTCAATATCAACCTCATCAGAAAGTTTCACACCTCTTTTTTGAAATTCTGGCTCAATTTCATAGTACTTGACTAATTGATATAAAGGAAACGAAATTCGCTTAATATTCAACTCTTTTATTTTTTGTTGTACGAAGAACATCAGATCGTCAAACAGACCACGATGAGCAAGACCGCCACGGTCGA
>JAOZIG010000032.1:6074-7536 GCA_026014515.1 Candidatus Bathyarchaeota archaeon
ATCAAATATTGATCTATCATATTCAGCTGGATTAATGTTGTAGAAATCATCTAAGAAGGTCGTCACATATTTTGGGACCAATAAATTTGAATAATATTTCATTACATCGGGCATAACATTCTTTTCAAATTCTTCTTCGCTAAGACCTAGAGAAGTTTCGATAAATCCTTTGTTAAAAATCTCACTTTGTTTTACAAGACCTTCTCTGACATCTGACAAGTATCTATATTTCATTAACCATTTTTGAAATTGCATAAATTCTTGTTCTCCTTGAAAGATTTTTATTCCTGCTGGGTATTGTTTTTTGATTACACTTTCATAGTCTTCACTGAGCGAGTTATAACTAATTACGAAATGAATGGCGGGATGCTTTGTTACTTCTGCTTTCCCGAGATTATGAGATATGGATGGTATTGAATTAGAATATTGTATTTCAAAAGATGCAATATTAAATTCTGGTACTGGAGCTCCTTCTGGCATTTTAATTTTCCAAAAAGCATCTATCTGTAACCGTGATCCTTTTTCTATAGGTTCTTCAACAGATGCTTGAAAACCTAACAATTCTCCTATTAATCTAATGTCTTCAGCCAATCTTGTTGCGATGGGACTCGGCATAACCGATACTTTTTCTTTTACTATAAAATTTTTATGAGTAAAAAACAGGGGACGGGGGCAACATTCTGGACGAACAACCCCATCCCCGTAGGGCACCATCTACCAAGATACGCCAATTGGATATACTCTCTCTATCAAATAGCGTTATTGTCGTCTTCTGACAAGAGTAGCGATATGTGATCGTTTTCGCTTTTGAGCTTGTACGATACGCCCCCATCTATATGGGTTAGTTCGCTTCAAGTCATCTAACCACTTTGAAAGGCTCTTTGTTCCTTTACTTCGGTTACAAGCTCTACAAGCTGGAACTGTTACTGTGCCGCCTTTGCTACGTGCTCGGACATGTTCATCTTCTATGTTCCAAGTACTACCACAGTAACTGCACTTCACACGAGTCATTTTCTCACCTCCTCCTTCGTTTCTTCGGGCTCCATTTTTTGGATGATTTAATTCTGCCTTGACTATCTCGGACTATGACTCGGTAGTGTCCTTTAACCTTGACTCGCTTCTTTGTCGTAGATGGCATTGAATATTATAGAAACTGAACCATATTTCTATGTTTTTGATCCGAGAAAGCAACTCCGATATCGTAATTATGATAAAAAAATGGCTCTTTTATCATTTGGATTTGTTTTATGGGCTCTACAATACTCCATATGGTATATGAAAATATCTTCAAACGTGATTAACACGTTAATTGAAAGATTTTGTTGCAAGAAAAAACGATATAATAACTCTGTTTGAGACAAAAGCATTTATTTTTTTTACCGTTAAGAATTGTTTTTGGGTTTTTTATTAAACATCTCTAGGTTAAATAATCTTTTAATTAAACCCCTAAACTTCATCCGAC
>JAOZIG010000205.1 GCA_026014515.1 Candidatus Bathyarchaeota archaeon
GAGCTACTTGATAAAGAGATTAGACGACTGGGGATAAAACTTAGCAGCCGGGAGGAGCTGGCCAAACTGCTCAACTACGACGATATGGACGAGTTTCTGGCCGCTATTGGCTACGGTGGTATTTCTACCCATCAGATTGCCGTCAAATTATCTGCTCAACAGGAACAGCAGAAAGAAACAACGGGAGTAACGCCGGTCAAGCGAACGGTACCGACTGTTAATGTACTGGGTTCAGGAGATATGCTGACCCATTTGGCCCAGTGTTGTCATCCCGTGCCCGGAGATAGTATTATCGGCTATGTCACACGTAGTCGCGGAGTATCAATCCATCGTCAGGACTGTTATAATATAATCCACGAGGACGAACAAGAAAGGCTGATTTCGGTGGATTGGGGAAGTACCGCTGCGCTGTACCCAGTCAATATCCGAGTTGATGCTTGGGATAGGGTTGGAGTGATGCGTGACATTACTACAATCGTGGCTGAAGAGAAGGTCAACATAGCCGCTGCTAGTTCTGTTCGACATGATGACAATACTGTCACCGAATATTTTACTTTGGAGACAAACGGTCTGGCTCAGCTGAGTCGGATGTTAGGAAAAATCGAGGGGATCAGGGGGGTAATAAACGTTACCCGTGTGGGAAGCGAACCCATCGCAAAAACCAACCCCTCGACTCAAGCTAATCTAAACAATTAGGGAGGTAGATGTTGCCACACAGTAAATCAGCTCAAAAAGAGGTGCGGGCTTCCAAAAGGAGACAGTTCCGCAATAAATCCATTCGCAGTTTGTGCAAGACCAAGATAAGCAAAGCCGAGAAGCTCATCTTATCCGGAGAGCTTAATCTGGGTCGGGAGGCGGTGGTAGACGCGGTCAGTGTTCTGGATAAAGCGTCTGAGAAAGGGATCATACACGCTAATAATGCTGCCCGACGTAAATCGCGCCTGACGAAGAAGCTCAATCAGGCACAGGCCTTGTCTTCAACGGAAGGTTAGCCAAATATAGAACTTCTTAAGAATCATAGCCGGTGGTATTGACAACAGGCTATGTTTGGTATTATGGTGGTGTAGAACT
>JAOZIG010000180.1 GCA_026014515.1 Candidatus Bathyarchaeota archaeon
GATCCCGAAGGAAAGAGTCTTAGGTATCTTTGGGAATTTGGAGATGATTTTACTTCTACGCTAAGAAATCCAAAACATTCATTCACTTCAGCTGGACGAAAAAGCGTTAAATTAACCGTAACTGATGATGAAAACGAAAAGGATACTGTTACTAAAATAATACAAATAGTTGCTAATGTTGATCCTATATCCGATTTTAGTGTTTCATCAGAAAAAGAAAAAGTTGGAAATGAGATAACATTTACTGAGAAATCGAGCGATACAGATGGGCATATTATTTCTTGGCTATGGGATTTTGGTGATGATACAACTTCCAATGAAGAAAATCCCACACATATATACTCAGAAGCAGGTGTTTTCACAATTTCCTTAACTATTATTGATGATGATGACTCTAGTTCTGTAAAAACAATGGACATCGAGATTACTGAAGCGGGTATCCCAGGTTTTTCCCCGATAGCAATTATACTTTCTCTTATCTGTCTCTACCCTTTAAGTAAACGATGTACCAAAAAATAATTTTCATGTAGTGAAAAGGGATTTTATACTTTAGTTAGGACGGCGTTTTTTTCATAAGGCGACATTGGTCTTGGGTTGTTTTTGTATGTGAACCAACTGAGATTTGGTGTGATTAAACCAGGTGCGTCTACTTCTAGTATCTGTTTGCTGAATGGCTCGTAGGCTGCCCTTAAGTGTCCCCTGCTCTTCAATACCAGTATCTTGTTTTCGATATACTCTATAAGTATTACAATACCGAGACCAGAAGTTCCTGTCTGCTCTAAGGCGTCAATCAATTCTAAATATAATCACATCTAATTCAATAACCATGAACCCCGAGGCACTCACAAAAGAGATCAAAGAATACGCCCTAAGCCATGGCGCTGAGCTAGTTGGCGTACTTTCTCCTGAATCCATCGATGCGTTCCCTGAGTACTGGATCGGGTGGCAAGTCAAGCAGAAATCAAAGAAAACCACAGACTACATGGACAACCCCAAGAGCATACTAATGCTCGGATATCACGCCTTTGATGACATTCACGAGGCACAGATAGCCCACAACGGAGAAATCGAGTACCCAGTATACGAGCGAATGAGACTCTACACAAGACGCGTAATGCGCCAACTAGAATCAAAAGGCTACACGTGTATCGTTTATCCCTTTAATCTCAGCCAGAAAAAGATGGCTCAACTAGCAGGACTAGGCTCAATGGGTAAAAACAGCCTCATCATCAACCCAGAGTACGGTCCATGGATACGACTCCAGAGCATACTCACAGACGCACCACTAGTACCGGATAAAGAATATACAAAAGACCTCTGCGGTGACTGCACAAGATGTATTGATGCCTGTCCAACCGGTGCATTATCTCCATATGTCGTTGACCCAGAGAAATGCCTCATAGGAATTTCCGAGAAAGAACTAGCACAACTAATAGGACAAGACCTCCCATTCACAGACTTCAGAGATACACCAAACGAAGTATTCAAGAAATACATGCCACGATTCACAACAAACAGCGTACTCATGTGCACAGCATGCCAACGAGCATGCCCCTATGGAAAAGAGAAAAGAGGGCTCTAACCAAAAGTAGCCTCTTTATCAAAAGGCCACATCGGACGCCTAATGTTCCTATATGTGAACCAGCTGAGGTTTGGAGTGGTTAAACCGGGTGCGTCTACCTCTAGTATCTGTTTGCTAAATGGTTCGTAGGCTGCCCTGAAGTGACCCCTGCTCTTCAATACCAGTATCTTCTTGTCCGTGGGCTCGATCCCGTTCCGTCTGAATATCTCAGGGTCGTTCGGTGAATGGCTCTTCTCGGTGAGGAGTATCTCGATTCCATCTACCTCAATCACCGCTGTTCGTCCAACATCAGCAGGCACACCGATAGCCATCGCTTTATGGATAAACCGTCCATCAGTAATAGTACGCACCGTACCTGTCACCATAACTGGCTTACCGTGGAAATCATCAGTCTTGGCACCAATCTCCAATGAAAACCGTCCACGAACACCCACACGGATCGCCTCCTGAACAGCCCCCGGGTCCTTGATAATCGCAACACCAACATTGGTAGCTCCTCTCTTCAATAGCTCCCTGAGAATCTCGGTACCATCACCCGGTGCGCCTCCCCCCGGGTTATCAGCCACATCAGCCAGAATAACTGGACCCTCGGGTGCCTCCATCGCGATCTTCACCGCTTCATCTATCGGTGTCAGTGGTTTGAGGAACTCTTCACGCAGACTCCACATCATCTTCCCTAGCTCGTCTGCGAGTTTCTGGGCTAGCTCTGGATTATTGTTTGTGACTGCTACTACGTCTGAGCCGCACCGTTCAACATCAGTGTACGCGAAAGCCGGGAACAAACAAACATTGAGAACCTCCGGCGCCTTCTCCATCTCCCGCGCCTTAGCTAATAACTTGACCATAGGTCCCTCTGCGGTGCGTTGATTGATGGTGGGTGGCAGCATTGGTAGTTTGCAGTGTGCCACTGTTGGTTTGAGTTCGCCCTTGATAGTCTTGACCAGTGTCTCTGTTGCCTCAACAGCTCGCTCATACATGTCAACGTGGGGATTTGTATCGTACCCGAAAATAGCGTCACAGTTGTCCACAATCATGTCTGAGATTAAGCCATGAAGATCAAGAGTGATGATAATCGGTGTATCACCAACTAGCTTACGCACCTCACTTAGCAACACGCCTTCCGCTTCAGGTACATCCTCCGCTATCATCGCACCATGAAGCGCCATTAACACTCCATCAAGCTTACCCGCCTTCTTGATCCCATCAGTGATGGTATTCACGATATGCCAATAGTCCTCGTTTCTGAGTTCACCCGCTGGAGTAGCCCCAGCTGCAATCGTAGGAATATACTCGATGCCTTCCCGTTCAAGCACATCAACATAGCCCCCGATAGCGCTACGTGTGCCCTTCAAGGTTTCAACTATCTTGTCCCCATACATGGGGCTGAAGTGATCTAGTGTGGTTTTGACTGTGCTGAATGAGTTTGTCTCATGCATCATCTGTCCAAATAATACACGGTAACCTGTCATGGATGAGACTTAGATTCATGGCATATTAAACGCCTATGATAGGCATGTTTGTCGAGGGATATCAATACACTTTATTACTAACCATCCCCCTCGAATATTCCTTACAGTAATAAAATACGGGAGAAACGCCAATGCTGTTCACGGAGTCCTTCGAGTATCTTCTTGAGACCGGGTTTCAAAACTGGATGACTGAATCCCTCACACAAATGAAAATAACAGACGTACAGGCAGAATACAAGCCAACAGAGGAAAACGAGCCAATCATATGGCAAGAAGATACAAGAAAACTTGTTATTCATGAACCCGACCCATTCAACGCCGCCTTGATATTCCTTGAATGGGTGACATCTGAGCTACCCCGACAGTGGCATCAAGTATGGCAAAACCTCCAGAACGTCGAGAAAAGCCATGGCAGAGAAGCCGCTGAAACGGTCTTGTTGGATTATATCTCTGAGATGGACAGACGAGACACTCGTCCAAGCTGGAGTTCATTCAAATAAACAGCTATTCGCTACTGTTCTCTTCCACTGTTTCTTCTTCAGTGGGTTCCTCTGCTGGCTCCTCGTATTCACCAGTTGACATCTTCTCCAACAGTGTGACAAGTTTCTCCACGTTTTCCTTCTCCTCAAAAACATAGATGAGCTTCTGACCCCAGAGATCAACATTAGCCCCAAAAATCGGGAAAAACGGTGATAGCGTCAACCTAGCCATCTCGCCACCCACAAACATCAGCGGCTTAAAACTCTCCAGCGCCATTATCGCCGGCATCTCCATACCATATTTACGTATCCGTAGCGCCGCTTCCAGTATAACAGCGTCTATCTCTTCTTCTGTTAGTTCCTCGTCACCGAAAAAGAAATCACTCATACCAAGAATACTGGGCTCTTCTAGTATAGAAACCTAGTCCTCTGGCTTCTTCTTTGGACTAAGCCGAGCCTTCATAGTTATCACAGCCACAGAGACACCGCCCATCACGAAGAAAACAAAAAGCATCCTAAAGAACGCCATCTGGTTCCCCTGAGTAAACGTGATGAGGCACACGAAGGTAAATATCCAGTTGACAACCGAAGAAATAATCGCAACTGGGAACTGATCTCGTGTAAGTTTCCTCAAAACCATGTATGTCGGGAGGGCTCCTGCAAGGAAATAGATCACATAGGATAGGAGCCAGGGCACTGTGATGGTGTTGGCTAGTCTGATATAGAAGAATATTATCGCATAGCTTAGGGCTGCGGATGCTAGGTAATCTGTGGCGTTGGGTTTTCTCTCAGACAAAGCGTATCTCACATACAATATTCTCTACTAGTTAAATTATTTAAGAAAAAGAGGGGGGAAGATAATTATATTATCTGTAGCCAGTCTCGTAACAGGAATACTACTCTTCCTTGGTACATTCCGAACCTGCTCATGATGGTGTTGCCGAAGCTAGCACCGAAAGCAAGTAGCATCATCCATCGTCCAATCTTGGGTATATATCCAATCGTTCCTTGATGCAGTTTCTCCTGCGTAAAGATGAAGTGGAATATCGCCGTTACGGCTCCCACGAATGTGATGAGTGCGTTTATGGTTCCCATGGCGTCACCCGCGATAAGCGGGGTTCTCGCTGTCTCCATGACTTGTACTATGAAGTCGCTGTGTATGGCTGCCCTGATGCTGATGCCTACGCCGTTACCGACGAGGAAAGCAATGGGGAACCTATACAGCCAATAGTACTCACGGTGGAAACGAGCATAGAGCATTATGCCGAGTACGAATACCACGACATAGATGATCTGCCCTTCCATGATCTTTGTCCAACCATAATCTCGAATGTTCTTAACACCCATGACGATCTGGTGAGCTGCTGCAACGCCGATGAATGTGTACTCAGCGAACTTGAATACAACGTTGTCTCTGAACGCGTAGCTTGTGGCGGCTATGGTAAAGAATGCTGCCATCCAAATTGATACATCCATCGATACCATTACCTTTTAACCTCCTTTCTCGTCATGAACCAAGAAATATTTCCTACTGCAATGAAGATCAGTACCAGTGTCTGCGAGAACGTCAAGATGTCGCTGCTGACGATTGCATCACCTGGGTGTCCCGTAAGGAACTCCAGGTCTGCTGCACCCTTAATGCCGTCCATGATGCCCAGGAGCTGTCCCGAGTCATAGTATGGCTTGATGCTTGTTGTCATCATGCTTAATGTTCCGCCTATAACATCCATGTTATACTGGCTGTAAGCTTGATATACCCAGCCTTCTGCTATGTCACCGCTTGTAGTCATATAGGCTACTAAGTCGATGTCATCTGCACCGTTAACATCATCCAATATTGTCATGCCTGATATCGGGTTTCCCTGATAGTCGTTAGTGACTAGGTCATGAAGGTCTCCGAGGACACCAGCCATTGCTGTCTGGGTTCCCGCAACATAACCGATGAAGACATAGTCTTCACCGTATACTGCTCCATAGTTACTTTCTGGGTTGACCCCCGCCATAACCAAGGGATACATCAGTGTTCCCTCAAGGGCTGTAGCCATTATCACGACTTTCAGGTCCTTATCGAACATTTGGTGGAAAGCTGCGATGTTTCCAGGTCCTAGGCTTGGGTAGCCTCCTGAACCATATCCAATGTCGAATAAGATTACTGAGCCTTCTGGTAGTGCATCAACTGCGTCATACCAGTCTTGACTCATCTGACCCGTCATCAAGGGCAGGCCAAGTGGGTTTAGCGCCGGAACGATAATGGACAGCATTACTAGGGCCATGACTACCTCACGGGGCAGTGATGTCATTTTTTCCCAAATTGACACTTTTACCGCCTCCCTAAGTACCCTGTCTCCATTCCGATCAGGGTCTTAATTCCTAATACTACTGCTCCAATACCAATACCGATACGTACGCCACGATAAGCTCCGCTTACTATTGGGCCAAAGATCCATTCACGCATGTGGAAGAACCCTGGGTAAATTGCTGGGAACATTGGTGTGTTACCGATGATTACCAGCACTGCTGTGATGAACAGGAGCGCTGCGTCAAAGTTTCTGGCACGTAGAACCTTGTAGGCACCATATGCCATGTAGAACGCTAGGCTGCTGTACATCGTTGAGCTGATGGGTAGGTAGATTGAGTTATAGAGCCAGCTGTAGGCTGCACCCTGCTCATACTGTCCTGTCACTAGTCCTAGGACTATGTGAACGGCTAGCATGAGTAGGAGCCATGCGCTGAAGAACCAATCTGATCCTTCCTTTCGTGCACTGACACGTTTACCGTGTACTCTGAACAGGTTTACTGCTCCGAGCCCTAGGGCGAATCCTTGTAGGACGATGCCCCAGTTCTTTATCACGTTAAATGTTTGTGTAACTGCTTCGATTCCGGTATAGTAATCTCCGATGGCTATGATTCCTACTATGAATGTTATCGCCAAAGGTATGTCTCTCTTATAGTCCAATCATACTCACCTCGCTAACAGCTCCGCAATTATATTTACGCCAACGGTTGATAGCAAAGCTCCCACTACTGAGAGTGCTATCGCCACTAGCTTGTACCAATCTTGGGCCGCAATTGTACCAATCTGGGAAGGATCTCCAGAGACGTATGCCCCAGCGGCGAAGATCTCTTCACCGATAAGGCAGTAGTCACATAGAGCTGCGAAGAATGGGATCTGGTATGTTCTGGCGGTTCCACCGACCTGCATCGCACCAATTCTGTCAAACGTCTCTGCGAACATCATGGACTCTGCCCAGAAGGGGCCAATCATGATGTTTCCAGCGGGTTTGCGTCTTGCTGCCATACCGATGATTCCGCTAGCCCAGGCGAACTGGGTTCCAGATAGATAGGGAAGCTGCTCGTCAACATTCAACTCATCAAGTTTTCCCTCGACGTTGTATGCGTCACGAACTAGCTCAATTGCTACAGGCATAACGTCTACGCTTGCCTGTGGTGCAACTAATTCTGCTCCCAGTTTCGCTGATAGGCCAGCTACATAGTTGAGTATGCTAAGCCCTGCGACTGTTTGCGTCGCGTAGCTATCAGTGAATGTACCCATGCCTATGATGTCGAATACTGGGCGTCCCATCTCTACGCTTCTTCCGACGACTTCTTCGATTGCGTCTAGACCGGCTATTCGTCGTACCTTTATCTTGCCCGCTTTACCCATGTTGATCGCGACATAGACCGCGACCCATACGAGCAATAGAGCAAGTAGAGGTACTATTCTTCCTTCTGTTAGAATTGCCATTGTTTTTCCTTCCGAATAGCTGTAATTGATAGTAATCGACTTAGTATAAAATATTTGACGTCAATTTAGGGTAAAAAAAACCTTTTTAGCTATTTGTGGCTTATTTTACGTTAATTGTCCGTTAACGGTATTTATTGTATGTATTACTCGTCGGTGCCGAGTCTTAAATACTCCATCAAGGAACTAAACCGTTGAATAGATTATGCACTTGTTTGTGTTGATTTGTCCAATGCTTTTGGTTTTCATGATTT
>JAOZIG010000366.1 GCA_026014515.1 Candidatus Bathyarchaeota archaeon
CATTTGCCCTGATTGTTTCGGATAGCTCGGTGAGTCTTAGTTTCACCTGGTCGCTGTTCTGCGTCTGCTTCCTGGTTGCCAGTAGTTCATCAAGTTGCTTCTTGTCACTGGCTTTCTCTTTTTTGAGCTTCTTGACTTCATTCAGCACTTTGTCCTCTGTTATCTCATCGTGTGCCAGTAGGGAATAAAGCCTTTGCTCTTTGGCCTCATAAGCCTTGAGTTTCCGGCGTAGCTGGCCTATCTGCTTTTCCAGCATCTGTGAGGGATTACCCTGCTTGAGTCGTGCTCGTATATTAACATCGGCATCGGTAAGCAAAGCTAAGACAGTTAGCGGACTCGTAAGCATTTCCAGAACTTTGTTCCAGATGTCTTGCTCTAGCTCGTTAGCCCTGATGTATCCGGTGTCACAGATTTTGCCCCTGGTAGCCGTAGGATTGGAGCCTCGGCATTTATAGTACCTGTACCTGCCGTTTAAGGTCGTACCGCCGATAGGCGAGCTACACTTTGAGCATTTCATAAAGCTGGTGAGTAAATATGCGCCGTTCGGCTTGACTGGTCGTGATAACTTGGCTTGCTCGATAGCTTCTTGAGTGCGTATAAACGCTTCCTCTGGGATGATAGGCGGTGTGATGTCCGGTAGTAGCGTCCAGTTCTCTTTAGGCTGGGCGATAACCTTTGACTTGCTGACTCGCTTTGTCATGCCGAAATAGGTCTTACCTGTGTACGTAAGGTTGTTCACAGTGCGCCTGACGGTCAAGGGATACCATAAGCCGCCTGATTTAGTCCTGATACCCTTTTTGTTCAATTCGATGGCTATTTTGTTGAAACTAGAGCCTTCAAGCACCATTGTAAAGATTTTCTGGACTACTTTTGACTCGTATTCGTTAATTGTTCTCTTGCCGATAGACTTATCCCAGTTATAGCCGTAGATGCCGATGCCCGTACCCTGGGGAAGTTTCCCCTCCTTGATGTGGGCGAGTTTACCCCTCATGGTGCGCTCTTTGATTTTCTCGGCTTCTATCTGTGCGAATGTGCCTCTAAGATAGGTGATAGCCTCTCCAAGCGGTGAT
>JAOZIG010000526.1 GCA_026014515.1 Candidatus Bathyarchaeota archaeon
TTTCACGAAAGATGACCTGAATAGTCGGTTGATCTTTGCTCATGCCGGAACTGGGTTGTCGCATGACAGGATTACGCATTATCCAAACCTTACTTGGCAGCATAAAGCCTTGTTAGCTCTTCGTGACAAATACGGACTGTCTATTGGCCCTGGTGATGTGTTAACTCGATCTGATTACCAAGCATTTATCAGAAGCCATAAATACTATTTTTAGCCCATGTTTAATAAGATTAAAGAGCTGCTGAATCGCTCTACAGATGAGCCAAGATTCACCGTTAAGCCTCACCGATTTGGCGTAAGTTTCCTGTGTGATTCGTTGGAAGACTGCCGTGCTGCTCGTGCTCCCGAAATGCTTCAGATGCAGTACATTGCTTTGAGAATGCTTGTTGAACAAGGAATAGCCTCCGAGATTACTGATGGTTTCGAAGTCTTCTCTGAAGATGTTGTCGGGCTTGAACCTTCAGATAGACTTTTGTTGGGTCTTCCAGAACCTTGGCGTGGAGAGTTTCGCGTCTCGTTTAAGGGAGTGTCAACTCAACCTTCTTTTGAGATTGATACTGAGTTGGTGTTGCCGTCTGGTGATCGCATTCGCCATTTCACAACACGAGGTCCATATCTTCAGCTGTCGGAGAATGAGATCTATCTACCCGACGCTGCACAATGGATATTGCTCAGTGCTGTATTGGATCACCAAGAGCTTGGACCCGGTGAGAAATCGGAAGAAAACAATTTGCTAGCAGTGAAAAAGCTCCAGTTAGCTGGTGCTCTTGGGGTTGCGGCAGACCTTTCCCACTTCGACGATATAGCTATTGAAACTCCTAGTGGTGTTTCATTTTCCGCTATCCAAAAGGATGATGGTTCTTTGGAATTACTGCCTTCTTTTAGGACCATCGATCCAAATGAGAACGAGGATGTAGGAGAGTCTAACATATCTTTTGAGATTGCTACGCCTGAAGATATCGCACAGCGCATTGGACACCTTGAGCACGGAGATGCTGTATTTCGTGTACGAAATAAGGTTGTTGTTCTTGATGAGAGCCAAATGGAAGGGGTGGAAGAGATTCT
>JAOZIG010000227.1 GCA_026014515.1 Candidatus Bathyarchaeota archaeon
AGGAGTTGAGCTGCCACGTGCTTTTCCACATGAAAACAGACCATATATATTACTGGGAGACACGGCTCATTATTATGGCCAACCGATTGGTGTGGTAATATGCGGTGATAGCGAGAAAGTCATTGATGAAGCCTTGAGATTAGTAGAAATAGAATGGGATGAGTTGCCATTCATTCTCAATTGGGAAGAGTCCTTAGAAGCAGGAGCGCCACTGTTGCGCCCTGATAAAAACCCGGACAACAACCTGGAAGTTGAAGTCCTCACAGAGTATGGAGATATTGAGGAAGGTTTCCAAGAAGCAGACCATATCATTGAGTTCACGACAAAATCAGAGGAAGATGTTTGGGCTGGTGTCGAAGCTATGGTCGGTGTTGCAGAATGGAACGGGGACTACCTGAGTGTGTGGCAACACAGCCAGCATCCGTCTCTGGCCCACGGTGAGATGTATCGACAGGGATACACTACCATGGATAAGATCAAGGTTTATTCACCATACAATGGAGCTACCCTTGGCGGTATAACTTTCCTTGGGCAAACCGAAGCCGTACTTCACTATGCTGCCATACTGTCCAAGAGGACCGGGAAACCGGTGAAGGCGCTCTTTGACCAGTCTCATTTTGACGGATCTGGAGAAAAAATGGGTTCCTACCACTTTAAAGTGGGATACAAGGACGATGGAAGCGTTACTGCGCTGGAAATTACTACCTATTACACAGCCCAGACTGTACACGACGAGACTATTAAATTCCACGAAGGAACCAAGTGTAAGCATATACGCGCCCGAAGCATTCAGCCGTTTCTGAGCCGGGGTCAGCCTGTATGCTACAAACATGGAGCACCAGCTTGTACCGTTCATCACTACACATTCAGCCACGTTGCCGATGCTTTAGGCATGGACCCAACGGAAGTAGCTCTTGTTAATGATGGCTGCGAAGGTATACCCATGGCCGACATGGTAGATTTTAAAGAGGAAAACGGCTATGACACAAACTTCGACAGTCTTAAAGAAGTACTTAAAGTCGGTAAAGAAGCAATTGATTGGGGCAACAAATGGCATGCACC
>JAOZIG010000132.1 GCA_026014515.1 Candidatus Bathyarchaeota archaeon
ATAGGTCTTGGACCCGATGAAAAACTATTGGAGTCAATCCAAGAAGCAGCTAAGAAACATGATATCAAACATGGAGCAGTTGTCAGCGGAATAGGTACGTTACGGAGGACTCATCTTCATTATGTGAATCAGAACGCTTTCCCGCCTGATGTGGGATACTATGTTGTTGAGGAGCCTGCTGAGGTTGGGTCTATCAGTGGTTTGATTGTGGATTATGAGCCTCATCTGCACATCGATATCGGTGTCAGGGATAACGAGACATATACTGGGCACCTTGAACCAGATAGCATCGTGCTGTACTTGGCTGAGGTATGCATACTGAAGTTTAATGATGTAAAGATGAAACGGGTAGTTGACCCAGAGAACAATATTGCACTACTGGAGAAGGCTTAGCCCTCTTCCTGTTCCTTGTACTGACCTTGAGCCCATGTGATGAGTTTCTTCGCCTCATCAGCGTCCTCCCACTTCAATACCTCGGTTACTTTACCTTCAGCTCTTTTGTAGTTGTTGTAGAAGTAGGTTAGCTCATCGATAACGCTGCGTGGTAGGTCCTCAAGGCTCTTTACGTGTTTGTAGAAGGGGTCTGTGGTGCTGACAGTGACTATCTTGTCATCCATCTCCTTGTTATCCACCATCTTGATGTTTGCCACGGGACGGGCAACTGTAACGCAGCCGGTGAATGTTGGCTCATTTATCAGCAGTACAGCGTCTAGTGGGTCTCCATCATCGTCCAGCGTCTGGGGGATGAATCCATAGTCTGCGGGATAGTATGTGTATAGCACCCTGTTTAGCTTGAATACACCCATTCGTGCATCATATTCGTATTTGTTGCGGCTGTTTCTTTGTATCTCGGTTACTACATAGATTTCCTCTGGGCTGTTTGGTCCGCTGGGGAACTCTCGCCAATAATTCACCAATCTAATCGATTGGAGTAATGAATCCCTTCTTTTAGGTTTACCTACTAGAGTTCCTCGTAAGGCTGATCTACGTGGGCAAGTACCTGTCGCCAAGCCTCCAAGGTCTCTAGGGCTTCCTGTTCTTCCATGATCTGGATGACGAAACCTGTATGAACTAGAACATATGTGCCCGGTGTGACTGATCCCGGCTCCATTAGGTCTATGATTGCTTCCCTTTTTACTCCACCAAAATCAACGATGGCAGTCCTACCATCAATGCTCTCTACAAGTCCGGGTACCGCTAGACACATTTCAAGTCACATCTAGGGGCGTCAAATATAACCCTATAGTTTATTGATGTGTCTTGGAGATAGTTTAAATCTAGGATACTAGCTCAAGGAGGTATTATCGGTGACCAATGTGGAGGAAAAGAATCAACGCATATTCTGGGCGATATTCATGGCGACATTCTTCGCCATGTTTGGTGAGACAATACCTCAGAGCTTCCAGCCATTATTCATACAGAATCTTGGCGTAAGCGCAGCCGTTATCACCCTCATCTACAATATCAGAAACGTTATCCAGACATTCCTCAGACTCGTAGCTGGAACCATCAGTGATAGCCTCGGAAGACGAAACATGATGCTCTTCGGGTTAGCCCTCTTCGCCTTGGTCCCATTCATCTACAGCGTAGCCACAAACCCATATCTACCCATTGTAGCCATGATGGCAAGCGGTTTAGCCCTCAGTATCTATTTCCCACCAAGCGAAGCATACGCGAGTAGCTTGTTCCCTCCTGAGAAAGCAGGTGAAGCTATGGGCAGGTACCATATGAGTTGGGCTGTTAGCAGCGTTATCGGTCCAGCAATCGGTGGCTATATCGCAAGTTCATTCCTAGACTATGAGACCATATTCGTGTTCTCGGGTGTAATCACCTGTATAGGGTTCTTTATCGCGTGGAGATACACCGAGGATGACCGAGACCTGAGTTGCCCAATACCTCCGGGTATGCTTATCAGAAACACCTTCAGTGAGTTCCCAGCTACTATGAAACGCCTCTTTTCAAACAAGAAGGTGATAGTAGCGTGTATCGCCGTGTTTGCTCATAGTTTCTGTCACTGGGGATTAGTCACCTTCATTCCATTGTTAGGTGCAGAAATCGGTATGACCGAGTTCTGGATAGGATTAACCCTCACAGCCAACGCGCTATCCATCGCTATCAGTCTACCAATAGTGGGAAAACTCTCTGACCGTGTAGGACGTTTCTTACCCATCGTCACAGGCTTAATCGTAAGTGTAGCAGCATTCGCATTAGTGCCGTTAGCGCCTTATCACTGGATGCTACCAATACTGAATGCAGTACTCGGTGTATGTGCTGTACTCGTTTTCCCCATCAGTCAAGCAGCCACAATGGAGTCACAAAAACCAGAAGACAGAGGCTCAGCAACAGGAGTATGGGGAATGATAATGAGCCTAGGAGGCACCATCGGCATGTTCGTCATGAGTGTAGTGCTCAGTGTAGCATCAATCCAGTGGGTCTTCTATATCTCAGCAGCGTTTACACTGGTCTCCGCTGTAGTAATTATACTGATGCGGGGCTATTTTGATTAAATAGACTCAGTATAACCATAGATTTCCTGGGCAACCTTTGGACAGACTAAGCCATTCAACAAGTCTTCCCTTACAAGCACTGGATCACGGTTCCTTGGATCGCCATAGCCGCCACCACCCGGGGTTCTTATGATTAGAGTATCTCCACGTAGAATCGTGATTGTACATTTTGAGGGTAGTCTGTTCTCCTCGCCGTCCCTCACAAGTATAAACTCCCCAGTTGCTCCTCCATGTCCACCAGCGACGCCCCATGGCTTGATCTTGTTACGCTCAGCCATAATGCTCAGAGTAGCCTTCTCGCTGGTAAGTGTCCAGACACGCTCGATACCACAGCCACCACGATACTCTCCGGGTCCACCGCTATCAGGTCTAAGCCTATATGCCTTGAACTCCAGTGGAAGATACGCTTCAAGGGTCTCAATAGGCGTATTCATGGTGTTTGTCATGTTTACATGGATTCCGTCCACGCCGTCACCGTCTGGTCTAGCACCACTACCTCCTCCAATGGTCTCGTAGAAGGTCCAAGGCGTACCATCATCCTTCAATCCTCCAATGGTGATGTTATTCATGGTACCTTGCCCAGCGGCTGGAACCTTATCAGGCACAATCTTGGTGAATGCCTTCATTATCACATCTGCGTTCCTTTGACTTGTCTCTACGTTTCCTCCAGCGACAGGAGCTGGTCTGATGGGGTTCATCATGCATCCGTGGGGTATCTTGAGGGTGATGGGTCTGAAGCAGCCATCATTTACAGGGATCGTGGGGTCCGTGATGCTGATCAATGTATAATAGATGCCTGCGACTGTTACGCCTAGAGGTGCATTCACTGGGCGTTCTACCTGTTTGTGGGTGCCAGTGTAATCGAATACTAGGCTGTCACCTTGTTTGGTGATCTTGACCCTGATGTCCACATCGCCATCATCTGGGAGAATCGACTCCATGTAATCCACCGCGCTATACTCCCCGTCAGGCATCAAGCTGATCTCCTCACGCATACGACGCTCACTGTAATCCATAATCGCATCCATGGCGCCATGAACAACATCAACACCATAAAGCTCTACTAGCTCTAAGACCCGCTTCAATCCAGTGTTATTGGCTGCTATCTGGGCACGTAAGTCACCCATCTGAACCTCGGGTGTACGCACATTACTCCTGATAAGCCGCGAAATCTCTTGATCGATGACCCCTTTCTTCACGAATTTAACGGGTGGAATAATCAAACCTTCTTGGTATAGCTCAGTTGAGTCCGCTGCGAGACTTCCCGGCGCCTTACCTCCCACATCAGTGTGGTGTGCCTTGTTAGCTGCGTAACCGATGAGGGTTCCATTATGGAATATTGGTTCGATGAGGGTTAGGTCTGGTAGATGTGTTCCGCTGATGTATGGATCGTTAAGCAGAAGTATATCTCCCGGTTCAAGAGTTTCAGGGTATTCCTCTATTCCTAGTTTTACCGCTAGTGCCATGCTGCCGAGATGAACTGGTATATGCTCCGCTTGGGCTATCAGCTCACGGCGGTGGTTGAATATGGCGCAGCTATGGTCCATACGCTCCTTTATGTTAGGACTGTAGGCGCTCTTCTTCAACGCTATACCCATCTCCTCAGCCGCGTAGATCAAAGCGCCTTTGATGACCTCAACAGTAGTAACATCAATCATCGCTGACGCCTCCTTAGAATCAGGTTACCAAGCTTATCCGGTTTGAAACTCCAATCCGGGTAAATCACTGTGGTTGAGTCATATTGTTCGATGATGGCTGGTCCAACTGCCTCAGCGCCGAGTTTACTCCTATCATAGATGCCTACATCGTGCCAGTTATCATCAGTCTCAAAGAAGACTCTCCTAGTTTCCCGAGGCTCAGCTAATCCAGTGAGTTCACCAGTCTTCATATGTGGGCTCTCAAGTAATCCAATAACCCTGAGCTTGGTGTTCACAACTTCAACAGGCTCATCTTCCTCAGCGTAACCATAGACCTCAGTGTGTTTTGCGTGGAAATCTCTCACAGCCTTATTGATGCTCTCCAGTTTGAAGGGTGTCTCTGTCTCGATGTTTAGCTCGAATCCTTGTCCACGGTAACGCATATCCAACGTCCGCTTGTAGCTTTGATTACTCCGTGGGACATCTTCAGAGTCCAATGTATCTCTACCCTCTTCCAGCATCTCCTTAAACAACATCTCAACGTTATCCGCATCAACCTCAGTTACATCAGACAAGACGGGTCTACTGTAATCGTGGAAAAGATCAGCAGTCAACAAACCCAAGGCACTAAACATACCCGGGTTCGGTGGAACCAAAACATTGTTTATCTCAAGCTCTTCAGCTAAAGCACAGACATGCATTGGACCAGCGCCACCAAAAGCCACCAAAGCGAAATCCCGTGGATCATAGCCACGCTCAACCGAGACTATCCTGAGTATCTTGCTCATCATACTATTGGCAATCCTGATGACGCTAACCGCTGCCTCCTCAGAGCCTATTCCAAGCTCAGAGCCAAGTCGTTTGTAAGCATCAGCCGCCAAACCCGGATGAATATCCATAGCCCCATCAAGCAAGTTACCCGGATTCAACCGACCAAGCAACAGGTTAGCATCAGTAATAGTCGCTTCAACGCCACCTCTACCATAACAAGCTGGACCTGGAACCGCACCAGCACTCATGGGGCCAACCATTAGAGCTCCATTAACTACCTCAGCGATAGTACCACCCCCCGCACTGCACTCAGCGAGGTCGATGAAAGGGAACCGGACTGGATAACCCGAACCCTTCACGAGTCTACCCATATGGATTTTTCCAGCCACCTCATACTCAGGAACTACTTCAGGTATCTTTCCCCTCACGGTTCCGGCTTTCGCGGTGGTGCCTCCCATATCAAAACTGATGATATTCTTTACACCGGTTTGTTCTCCTAACCAAGCAGCCGCAATAACCCCTGCAGCTGGACCAGACTCCACAATCGTCGCAGGCTTCCTACTAACCACGTTGCTCTTGGCGAGACCACCGTTACTCTGCATAACATAAAGCTGTGTCCTGAGTCCAAGACTTGCAAGGTTTTCTTCAAGCTGGTTGATGTACTTGTGGATAACAGGCATCAAAACAGCGTTCACAACCGCTGTGCTAAACCGCTCATACTCACGGTACTCGTTGCTAATCTCGTGACTAGCCGTAACATAAACATCCAGACGCTCCTTGATGGCTTGTTTTACCCTTTCCTCGTGAACAGTGTTAGCATAACTGTTGATTAAACCCACGGCAACCGACTCAACACCATCTGAGGAGAGCCTGCTGATTACTGAGTCAAGCTCAGAACCACTTATGCTCTGTTCAACCACGCCATCATGCCTTATCCTCTCCTCTACCTCATACCTGTGTCTTCTCTTCACAAGCATCGGAGGGCGCTCAAAAAACAGGTTATAGACCTCTGCACGCCGCTGACGTCCAATCTCAATAACATCCTTGAACCCTTTTGTGGTAACGAGACCGGTTCTAGGCAAATCAAGATCAACTTGACCAAACAAGGCGTTAGTTGCAATCGTTGTTGCGTGTCCAATCATGCGTACAGAGTCGGCGTCATGGGAACCTAGAAACGCCTCAACAGCGTTCACAACGCCTTTTTCCGGGTTCTTTGGCACGCTAGGTGTCTTGATATTAATTACTTCGCCTGTCTCTTCGTCCAGTGCAACTAGGTCTGTAAATGTACCGCCTACGTCAACGCTAACCCTGTACATGGCATAATAGAAAACAGTACAGGGATAAAAATTTGTGAAAACTATGACTTTACCTTGACGCCAGCCAGCTTGATGGCTTCAAGCACAATGTGGCTCTCCACCTTACCAATGCCCTTGATGGTATTGATCTCATCAAGCAGCTTCAAGGCAGACTCGCGGCTCCTGCACATAGCCAAGACAATCAATTCACAATCCCCACTGACACGCATAACCGTGTTCATCTCAGGGTACTCTGCGATTTTCTCACCTATCTTGCCAAGGTCTGCTCCCGCTCCAGCGGAGATGCGTAGACAAAGAGGGTAGATGTTCATCTTGTCAGGGTTTATTATGGTGGTATATCCCTTGATGACTCCGCTTTCCTCTAGTGTCTTGACCTTGGATGAGACGCTGACATGGCTGATCTCCAGCTGCTTCGCTATGTCTCTGTAGCTTTGCCTGCTGTCTGCTTGGAGAAGCTTGATTATCTCCTCATCAAGATCCATCTTATCCACCATACGCATCACAGATTTACCACAGATTTACCGCTAAACAAGAGATCAACAAGCTCATCAGTATCAACAAGCTCAACGTTATCGAGCAGCCTATCACTTAGACCCCGCTTCACGGCATCACGCTTCACAGCATATACCTTGAGTGCTGCGAGTCTATTGTTTGCTTCTATTCTGTTGTTGGCGAATAGAACCGCGTCCTGCATCAGCAGAAGCTCTGCATCCATCTTAAGGGCTCTTTCAAGCATCTGTTCATCCTTTGTATTCAATACAACTAACTTTGACACCATTATTTCCTCCTAAAAGACGAGGCTAGCCTCTGCCTCCTCCATCAACTCAATTATCTTATCCTCACCAACGGTCTCAACATCATCAACCAAGTCATCCTCATCAAACCCAGCCGCAGTCAAAGCCTCTTCGTCAACATACAACTCTATGTCGAGGTCAGGAAGATCAGATAGGAACTTCTTTGTAAGCGTCTGGTCTACATTGTTAAGTGCCCCGAGCACGCCTTTTCCGGTCCAGAGTAGTTTTACCTCATGGTCCCATAACCCGGCGGCTGTACGAAGAGCTTCATAGTAGTTGAGGTTGGTAAAGGGTGCTGACTTTATTATGATTAATACCTTTTTCTCCATCTATCTCGCCCCCGCCATACTCAATACCACATCTGCCTCCGCGAGCATCTCACCGAGATCAAAGATACCGCCGATATCAACACCCTCTGGAAGCATCTCCG